>JABDHB010000009.1 GCA_013285775.1 Chlamydiota bacterium
TACTTAGAGTTCTTTTATCTTTTTAAGAAATTGGTGATCCGGCTGTTGTTTTATATATTCACCATTGGGAGTACATCCCAAAATATCTTCAGCGTCATTAAAATCAAGCTTGATCATTTCTATAATTTTAGCAAAAGCATCATCGCTTAAATCAAGTGCTTCTTTGCCAATACGCTGATAAACTTCACTAAACGGCTTAAGCGAAATACCATGATCAGGGACATTGAAATATAAAGTGAACTTAAATTTGTAATATATGCGCTTTCCTAAGAGCTGTAAATTATTCTGCCCTGGAACCAAACCATCTGTCCTTATCATTTGTTTTACTTTGGCTGGAGAAGTGGAACGTCTGTAAAAGGCAATTGAGCCACCCATAATCACAGCTAAACTTATAGAAGCACCAACGGTGACTTTCCAAGGAATGATTTTTAAAGGTACGTAGAGAATAATCATCGCGCCAATTCCCGCAATCCCAAGGAACAGAATAATACCCAAGATGACTTTTTTCTGAGAGTGGCTGAGCGGGCAACATTTCGATTCAACCGGCGCGTTTGCATTGGTTGTTTGCCGTTGAACAGCAGGCACAGATGATGACATAAAGTTCCTCTTATTTTGTTATATTGAAATATTATACCTCATCAGAATAAAGATACAATAAAGAATACCCCCCCCATTAAAATGATTTTTTGAATTACCATAGGAGTCATTTTTGCATAAAATGAAGTTCAACTTCGGATTTGTCATATCTAAATGAAAATGACTGATTTTCAAAAACTTGTAAAAGAACGGGAAATTAGCGACGTCCACTGTTCTTCAGAATACCTCTTTGGGGCCTGCAAGGCCAAAATGATATAGACCAGGTCAGAGCGGTCAGCGGAGGCCTGGGGTCGGACACCCACACACATCCGAGTCCCATCGGGACGACATAAAACTAATTGCATTTTATTTTATACCATGTACAATTAGGTGTAATGACTGGGGGGTTGTCCTAGTCGGCGGTCTAGCCTCGAGTAATTTCGAGGCTTTTCGTTTTTTATGGAAGAAGAGCGTCCTGTAAAGGAAGTATCTTTAAGCCTTGCTCTAGATAATCTGGGTATTTATATAACTTCTCCCGAACAATTTCAAAAGCAAGGTTGGTTCGTTGGGGATCAACTAAAAATCGCCCAAGCGGGTAAGCTACTAAATCAGCAATTTGCAAGCCAATATTGTTAGCTCTTTTATCGAGAAAAAGAATTTTTAAGGGATATAGATCTTGCCAAGCGCGAGTTTTTTGTACAATTTTGTCAAACGCAACTTCAAGATCCTTATCAACGTGAGTTCCCCTAGATTCGATAATGATATGAGTTGTTTTGCCCATTTGCCCTTTTTCTTGCAGAAAGGAATAAACCCCTAATAAACAAGCTTCCAGGCTCAGTTCATAGGGGTTTTGGGAATTGAGATAATTTTCAGCTAGCAGTAGCTTATTAACACCTGTCGAAATAACTGTAAACGGGGAGGCTTGCATCGTTGTGTTTAAGGTTTCGATAAAAAAAGCTCTCCGTTTTTGATTTTGAAGAAATTGAAAGTCTTCAATTTGTTTTCTCAATTTTGCACTGTGGAGAACTACCCCATCATGCCCCCAAAACGTGAATTTTAATTCTTTAAATCGCGTTACAACCTCGGTAATGTAGTCCTGTTTTGAGAAAATACAAAGAGCAAGAAGAAAAATAGGATGATCTTTATAGATCGTTTTTAAGGATTGATCGCCTGTTTCGTCACCATAAATAATATACTCGCCATACTCATACATCGTATTTCGCTTTTTTTACAAAAGTCGAGATGTTCTCAAAAGAGCCGCGAAAAGTCAATATTTTTTTCTAATGAATTGGAAGGGCATTGCCACTCTTTTGACTTCCTTCAATAAAAAGGAAATCTCCGGGAATTTTTAAAAGAAGATAAGTCTTAAAGCCCTTAGCTTTTAAAAATTTCCGGGGATTTCCTCTTTGCGTCTTCTTTTCTTTCTTCTCTTTCTTTGCGTTGAAAAAAGGCACACTAAGACTTCAGACAAAACTTGTAGATATTAAGATTCAACAGGAGCGACACCAGCTTCTTCTGGTTTTTTTTCGGCGAGGTATTTGGGATTGACGGTGACGGACCAAAGAGGGATGAGGAGAAGAGTGCCTATGATGCCGCAAGCGACGAGCGAAGCGAAAAAGCCGTACCAGCCCCAAGTTTGTGTGATAAGACCAAGAGGATAACCAGCAACAGCCGCGCCTGCATACGCCCAGCAGCCAGAAAAACCACTTGCCGTTCCTGCTGCATTTTTGTGAGAAACTTCGGCAGAAAACATTCCAATTAACATTTGAGGCCCAAAAACTAAAAAGCCAATAGAGTACATCGCAACATAACTTAGCGCAAGACTACCTACAGAGTTCCATAACATGATAACAGCAAAAATAATGCCCAAGCTGTAAATCACACATACAGGACCTCTCTTCCCTTTAAAAATTTTATCCGATGCCCAGCCAGCTACAAGACTTCCACAAAAGCCGCCTACTTCAAAAGCACCGATACAGGTATTTGCTGCCATCAGGGTGTATCCCTTGGTTTCTACAAAATAGACAGCGCCCCAATCGCTTATCGCAATACGGACGATGTAAATAAAAAAGTAAGAAATTGCAAGGAGCCAGACATATTTATTAGTTAAAACATATTTGAAAAGAATCTCTTTTGCAGAAAGCGTCCTTTTCTCTTCTATCACTTTAGCTGTAGGATAATCATTTCTAAATTTTTCTATCGGAGGAAGCCCCATTGACTGTGGAGTGTCTCTCAAACAATAAAGAAGAAATAACCCGACTCCAATACACATAACACCTGGAAAATAAAGGGCTATGCGCCAATTCCAATGAGATGCACAAAAGGCGACGATAATGGGAATCAGTGCGCCACCAACACTCATTGAGGTATTCCATATCCCCCACCATGTCCCTCTTTCTTTTTGAGAATACCAGTGAGTCAAAAGTTTTGCACAAGGAGGCCAACCCCACCCTTGAAACCAACCGTTTAAACCCCAAAAAATTGCAAAAAATAGAATCGACGAAGACATTCCAAAGAAAATATTAAAAATACCAGTCAAGATAAGACCGATACTCATAAAAAACCGCGGGTTGCACCGATCAGACAAAATTCCACTTAAGAATTTGCTTGCTCCATAGCTGATAGAAAGAACACTTCCTAAAATCCCTAGATCTGTTTTATCAAATCCAAGATCTTGCATAAGAACGGGCATGACGCAGCTATAGCTTCTGCGCGTAAAATAATAAAAAATATACCCAATGTACATCCCAATGAAAACGCGCCAACGCCAATACTTATAGGTCTTCTTGACTTCGTTCTCATCTTGAATCTCAGGAGCATTTGGTCCCGTTTCTAAAAAACTCAACCAACCCATTCTTTTTTACTCATACGTTGTTTTTGAAGACAGTATAATGGAATAAGCCTTTAATCACAAACCTTTGGAATTTTATCTTTACAATTTCTTTGTAAAATGACAAAATCTTTGTCATGAATGATTTTCATAAACCTCCTATAAACAGAGATGAACCTAGAGATTACATCGACAGAGTTCACCGACTAGAAAAAGACAAAAAAGAACAAACATCTAAATATCAAGCAGTTGCTGAAAAAAACATCGGCTTCATGCTCGTAAACTTAATTTTTTTCATAAGAAAAGCCTTCTTTTTTCTTTTCCCCTTCGCAAAATCGACAACTAGATCAGATATCGCAGCCCTCGATAAACAATACATCACCGAACAGCTCCTTATTTTTAAACAAATACTTTTACTTCTTGCTCGCGAAGATCAAGGCGAAAATCTCAAATACATCCAAGACTTTTCTAAAATCTGGCAAAAACTAAACGAAGTTTGCAATAACGACTACATGGCAAAACAGTTTCCCTCGCAAGCACTCAAGCTAAAACTTCTCATCAGACAAATCCTTAACTATCCTCCACACGAAGATCATTCCCTCGGTTCCTATCTATTCAAAGACGTGGGAATGGATTGGGCCCCTTTTCCTTTCCTTGAAATTCTTAAAAAACTCCACCACAACTACCAAAAGGATCCCCGTTTAAGCGAACTATCTGTCTGGCTCTCCTTCCTCAACGAAATCATCAAAGAAATAGAAGAAAAATAAGAAGAGGAAGAAGAGGAAGAAGAAGATCGGGCACGCACGCGGGCACGGGCTCGGGCGCGAAAGAAAAAAGGACTTCAACTTTCTTCTCCTTCCGGATTTCGTGTTCGAGCCCGTGCCCGCGTGCGTGCCCGATCTTCATTCTTTTCTTAGCTTACGAAAAATAATTGTGTGTGCTATAACTCTCTCTAATATGAATTACTCATTGCCAAAAGGCACTTTCGATATTCTTCCCGATCAACCAGCCGAAGAGGCATGGTGCACGTCTGACCGGTGGCAATACTTAGAGAGTGTCATCAGAAAGACAGCCCAAGATTACGGATTCAAAGAAATTCGAACGCCAGTCTTTGAAAAGACGGAGCTCTTTATAAGAGGAGTAGGAGAATCTTCAGACATTGTTACAAAAGAAATGTATACCTTTTTAGATCGGGGAGAGAGGTCTATGACGTTAAGACCTGAAGGTACTGCACCCGCGATGCGCGCCTTTGTCGAGAATAATCTGTACAACGCTGGACCTGTCCACAAGCTTTTTTATATAGGCCCCATGTTTAGATATGAAAGACCTCAAGCAGGAAGATATCGACAACATCATCAATTTGGCGCAGAAGCAGTAGGAATTGGAAAACCTGAGCAAGATGTCGAGGTGATCGATCTTCTATGTGAACTTTATCGAAGATTAGGTCTAAAAGATTTAACCGTCATGATCAACTCGATCGGAAATGTCCACACACGCACAAATTATTTGGAAGCGCTAAGAACGTATTTGGAACCCCACTTAAGCCAACTTTCCTCAGATAGCCAAAATCGATTTTCGAAAAATATTTTGCGCATCTTAGATTCAAAAGATGAAAGGGACCAAAAAATTTTAGAAAATGCCCCTTCTATATTAGAGATGCTAGACGACGAGTCTAAAGAACACTTTGCAAAAGTTTGTAAAAACCTTGAAAATTTAGGCATCGTTTACAAAATCAATCCCAAACTTGTGCGTGGTCTAGATTATTACAATAAAACGGTATTTGAAATCACTTCCAATGCGCTTGGATCTCAAAACAGTATCGGCGGTGGAGGCAGATACGACGGGCTTATCTCTCAGTTCGGTGGCCCAGAGCTTCCTGCCTGTGGATTTGGTGCAGGGATGGAAAGAATCTTGCAAACCATGATGAAACAAAATGTTCCTATTCCAACTCCACCCCATCCTCTTGTTTTTTTCGTTGGAATGGGTGAAGTTGCTTTCGATTTTTGCTTTAAGTTGCTTGCAACTTTAAGAAAAGAAAACATTCCTGCTGAAATGGATTTATCAGGGAAAAAAGTACAATCAGGCCTGCAAAGAGCAAGCAGTTTAAAAGCAAATTACTGCGTTGTTATAGGCGAGCAAGAACTACAAAGCGGCACAGTGCAATTAAAAAACATGGAAACTAGAGAAAATCAATCTGTACTACTTTCTAACCTAGTTTCAATTTTAAAGGATCTATCAAATGTTTGACTATAGAAGAAGCCATAACTGTGGAACATTAAATCATAAAGACATTGGGACACACGTCACTCTATCTGGGTGGGTTCATCGAAGAAGAGACCACGGCGGCCTTGTGTTTATCGATTTAAGAGATCGTTTTGGCCTCACCCAACTCATCTTCGATCCTAAAGTTCTTCCCGATGCGACAAAACTTCGCTCGGAGTGGGTGATCTCTATAAAAGGGGAAGTAATCCCTCGCGCTGAAGGAATGGCAAATCCAAAGCTTGCCACAGGAGAAATTGAAATTAAAGTTGGACAGCTCGCAATCTTAAGTTCCGCCAAAACACCTCCATTTTCTATTGCTGAAGAAGAGACAGATGTCAACGACGAGCTTCGCTTAAAATATCGGTACCTCGATTTACGGAGAGGCGATATTACGAAAAAGTTGATTCTACGCCACCAAGTCATGATCGCTACAAGAAATTATATGGATAAGAATGGATTTTTAGAAATTCAAACTCCTATTCTTGCCAAATCAACTCCAGAGGGTGCACGCGATTATTTAGTTCCCTCTCGCATTTATCCAGGAAATTTTTATGCTCTGCCTCAATCTCCTCAAATATTTAAACAACTCCTCATGGTAGGAGGCTTGGATCGTTATTTCCAAATAGCTCCCTGCTTTCGAGATGAAGATTTAAGAGCAGACAGGCAGCCTGAATTCACTCAAATCGACTTAGAAATGAGCTTTTGCACACCAAAAGAAGTAATGGATCTTGTTGAAGGACTACTAAAAGAGTTATTCCAGAATCCTGCCCATCAGTTTCCACATATCCCCTACAAAGAGTGTATGGAAAAATATGGGACAGATAGACCTGATCTTCGTTTTGGAATGGAACTTACCCGCATTGACGAGATTGCAAGACGTTCTTCTTTTACTATCTTCAAGCAAGAGCTAGAAGCTGGAGGGTGCGTAAAAGGTCTTTGCATCAAAGGGGGCGCCGATTTATCTCGTAAAGATATCGACGGCCTTATTTCTTTTGTTTCTAAATTTGGAGTCAATGGCCTTGCTTGGATGAAAAAAGGGGAAGAGGAGTGGAGCTCAAGCATCGTGAAATTCTTTACACCTGAGCAATTAACCGAACTTGAAACAGTGATGCATGCTGAAGTGGGGGATCTTATCCTTTTTGGAGCAGGCGCAGAAGAAAGAATTAACCAAGGACTCGACCACTTAAGACGGCACATCGCAAAACAGCGTAATCTTATTAAGCCCGGAGATTTGAAATTTTTATGGGTCACAGAATTTCCCATGTTCAAGTATAACACAGAGGAAAAAAGGGTGGAAAGCGAACACCATCCCTTCACTTCCCCTCACATTGAGGATATCCACCTGCTCGATACAGAACCATTAAAAATGCGCGCTCAAGCTTACGACATTGTCCTAAATGGGTATGAAATTGGGGGAGGCTCCCAACGGATCCATAGTGGAGAGCTGCAAGAAAAAATTTTCGAAACACTCAAACTCACTCCTAACCAAATCAAAGAAAAATTTGGCTTTTTCGTCGAAGCTCTTAAATATGGCACACCACCCCATTTGGGAATTGCCCTCGGCCTTGATCGTTTAGTCATGATTCTTGCTGGAACAGAGAACATTAAAGACGTAATTGCCTTCCCAAAAACGCAAAAAGCGAGCGATCTGATGATGCAGGCCCCCTCTAAAGTCTCAAAACAACAACTTAACGAGTTAGAGGTTAGCTGCGAACCCACAGAAATCTCTTGGCTTTAAAATATTATGCAGTTAAAATCGAGCTCTTAATGGAGGATTTTATGAAAAAATTTAGTCTAGTATGTTTATTCGCTACCCTTTCCTTATTCGCAGATAATCCAGAAGAAACACCCGTTGTACAAGAAGAAGTACAAATTGATATCGCAAAAGTATCTGAGTCTTTTGGACATTTGATTGGGAAAAATATTGCAAATCTCGGATTTAAATTCGATCTCGCTCAAGTTGTCAAAGGAATTAAAGACTGCGCAGATGGGAAAACAGCCCCTATGACAGAAGCAGAATGTGTCCAAGCAATCACAGCTGTCCAAGAAAAAGCTTTTAAATCTCAAGCTGCAGAAAATTTGCATAAAGCAGAAGAGTTTATGGCAAAAAACAGCAAAGAGACAAACGTCATCTCCTTAGAAGAAAACAAGCTTCAATACAAAATCGATAAATCAGGCGAAGGCTCTGAAATCCAATCCCATTTTTCTCCTCTAGTCAGATATACAGGCAAATATCTCGATGGAACAGTATTCGGCGCTTCTAAAGAAGACGAGATGATCTCTCTTGACGAAACTATTCCAGGCTTGAGTAAAGCACTTATCGGCATGAAAGAAGGGGAAAAAAGAACTGTCTATATCCACCCAGATCTCGGATATGGCACTCATGGATACCTTCCTCCAAACAGCATGCTTACATTTGAAATCGAGTGTGTGAAAGCCAATAATGCGCAACCAAAAGAAGAAAGCGCAATAACAACAAACGCTCAGCTTCAAAATGTGGAAATCGCAACTCCTGCTACACCAGAAAAAACCACCACCGAAGCGGTTAGATAAAGCATATAAGATTAACGCAAAGACGCCAAGTCGCAAAGACGCAAAAAAGAATTTTATAATATTTTAATTTCTTTTTGCGTCTTTGCGACTTGGCGTCTTTGCGTTAAAAAAAGCTACTAAACCTTTTGGCCAATCCACGAGGATTGAAAAACTTATAGATCATCTATTTTTATGAAAATAATACTTTTTGAGCCGCAGATTCCTCAGAATACAGGGAATATTGTTCGAACATGCAGCGTTACCGGTTCAAGTCTCTACCTTGTCAAGCCTTTAGGTTTTAGCACTTCGAGTAGAATGCTAAAAAGAGCCGGCCTTGATTATTGGAATGAGGTCAACATCAACTACATAGAGAACTTAGAAGAATTCCTAACTCCTGAAAAAAGATTTTATTTTTTCTCCATCCAAGGAAAAAAAAGTTATACCGAGATTGCTTATCAGCCTAATGATTATCTCATATTTGGTTCAGAAGTTTCAGGACTACCTCTCTTATTTCATCAAAAATATCCCGATCTATTTTGCAAAGTCCCTATGAAAGAAAATAGTCGCTGTCTAAATCTTGCAAATACTGTGGCAATAGTGTTATACGAAACTCTAAGGCAACAAAACTTTAATTTTCATGCATAACTTGAAAAATTCACTTACTCTCCAAATGGTGATTGCCACTTTTGTGGGGATTTTTTTTGGATTGTTTTTTGGAGACTCGCTCACTTTTTTTAAACCGTGGACCGACGCCTATGTCATGATTTTAAAAATCACCATCCTTCCCTACCTGGTTGCAGCCATCATCCATGGTATAGGACAGCTCGGAATTACCCAATCCAAAGACATTTTAAAAAAGGGAGTAATCTTTTTGGGTCTGGCGTGGGCCATCAATATTTTCATGATCTATCTGGTATATTTTTGTTTTCCACAAATTAAAGTAAAAGGGCTTGCGACCTATAGTCCTGAACAGAAAATCACTTTAAATTTTGCCCAACTCCTCATTCCAGAGAACATTTTTACTGCGCTAACAAATAATCTCGTTCCTGCAATTGTAGTTTTCTCTGTTCTTCTAGGAATCGCATTTATGTACATCCAAAATAAACAAAACGCGATGACACTTTTGGAAACAGTAGTTGATGCTCTTACAACCCTTACCTCCTGGATCAGTAAAATCACTCCTATCGGAACATTCATGATCATAGCCTACCAAGTAGGCACTATGGAACTCACCACAGTTAAGCAAGTAACAACTTATATTTTATTCTATATTCTTGCTATCTGCACTGTAGTTTTTTGGATTTTTCCAAGGCTTACGAGCATGCTTACCACATTAAATGGGACAAAATGGCTAAAAGATATGCTTCCCGTTTTACTTCTTGCCTATACAACGAATGTGGTCATTGTATGCCTCCCTTTCATCATGCAGCTTGTGCAAAAAGAAACATTACTTTTACTTCCTAACGACGACAAAGCTCAAAGTCAAATTCAAGGTACAGTTTCAGTGATTTTCAATTTACCTCTGGGAACACTGTTTATAGCGCTATTCATTCTGTTCTGCTCTATTTTTTTTCAAGTCCAGCTCCCTGTATTTAGTCAGGTCAAACTTTTCCTCATTAACTTTCTCACCTCTCTCGGTTCTGTAGGGCTTGGCTCTTGGCTCAATAGCTTAACCTTCATGATCGAAACCCTTGGACTTCCCCTCGATTCGATCGATCTATTTTTAACTACCGTTCCGTTTACTGCTGGTTTTCAATCAATGGTTTCGGTTATGGAAATTGCGACCCTTTCCTTATTTATTACCTTTGCGTGTAGAAAACTCATCCACTTTAAATGGCAAAAAGTTATCCCAAGTCTTGCGCTTACCTTTATTCCTGTAATCATACTATTCGGGATTCTTTATTTTTATAACCCCTTTCCCCCCATTCGAAACACCACTAAAAGCATCTATGAAATTACGATTCATTCGAATGTAAAAACGACTATCTATACTTCACGAAGTGGAATACCCGAAGCTGACATTCTACCAAAGGAGGATAGTTTTGATAGAATCATGAGAACAAAAATCCTCAGAGTAGGCTATTCTCCAGAAGTCGCGCCTTTCTCTTTTTATAATCAAGAAAAAGAGCTTGTCGGGTATGACATCATGTTAGCCTATACTCTTGCACAAGATCTTGATTGCTCACTCGAATTTATCCCTATCGATTATCATACAATTTCTCAAGATCTCGATAATAATCTTTATGACATTGGGATGTCTGCTATTACCATCAATGAAGAACGGTTGAAAAAAATCTCCTTTACCGAACCCTACGACCAAAGCAGATACGTTTTTGTCATCAAAGGCCCTAAAGACAAAAACTACGCATCCCATTCCTATCTCAAAGAAAATCCAAACATTAAAATTGCAATTCTTAAAGGAAGCTCTTACGCACTCACCGCAAAAGCCATATTTCCTCAAAAAGAGATCATCTCCTTAAATACACATGAAGAGTTTTTACAAATGGGACCTGAAGTTGTTCTTCTATGGGCAGAACCACAAGCAATCCCTTGGATTAATCAACACCCTAATCTCCACATCATCGTACCGACAGTCGCAATCGGCACAGATTCTCTTGGATATCCCATAAATGAACACTCTGGAAGATTTTTAACCTTCCTAAACCAATGGCTTGAATTAAAGAAAACAGAAGGATTCACTAGCGAACAATATAAACTTTGGGTCTTAGGTAAAACCAATCTTGCAAAGGCAGAAGGAAGACGTTGGTCAATCCTGAACAACGTCCTAAATTTTAAGCGTGAGAGCTAATAAAATCTTTGATTGATTCACCATCTCTTAAGCCAACAATACGACCTACTTCTTTTCCATCTTTGAACAAAATCAACGTTGGAACAGAAGTAATGTCACAAGAAGAAGCAGTCTGTTGCGCATGATCTATATCCAATTTTACAACAGTCACTTTTCCTACCATTTCTTTCGCAATTTTTTCTAAAACAGGTGTCAGCATTCTACAAGGACCACACCAGTCTGCGTAAAAATCAACGAGAAACAACCCTTTCTCAAGCTCTTTTTTAAAATTTTCTTGCGTTACTTTTTTAATATTTTCGCTCATCTTATCCTCCTATTTTTACTCTGAATTCTAGACCAATATACAAAATAATGCTAGAATATCTTATACCTAACGTGATTCAAAATTTGGGAATTTGACAAAGCTGAAGGCGGCAAATTTGCATCCAGTCCCGCCCCGGTTACTATTGAAAACCTAGGACCGGGGCGGGCTGGATGCGAAGGTGCCCCTTCAGCGCAGTCAAAAACCAAATTTTGAGTCACGTTAGGTATACTTCTCGCGGTCATGGCGGAATTGGTAGACGCGCTAGATTCAGGTTCTAGTCGGGGAAACTCGGTGGATGTTCGAGTCATCTTGACCGCAATTCATGTGTTATGCATTCTGGAGAAATGCATATTAACACGATCTCTCTTAAGCAAAATAAACTAAGCTACTGGATACGCACAACAATTGGGCCGTTATTGCTCATTCTTTTGTGCCCTCCTGCTGCGATGCTTATGTGGCATATCAACATCGTGAATGATGGATCTTTGCAAAATTTTCTCAGCCAAAGCTTTTCCATTCCCCATCTTTTTGGCTCCCTTCTCGCATGGAAAATGATCGCTGTATTTGCTACCACTCAATTAATCCTCATGAAAGCAATTCCCGGAAAAACTTTCCGAGGACCTGTCACGCCAAAAGGAAACATCCCAATTTATCAATCTAATGGCGTTGGCTGTTTTCTCATAACCGTTCTTCTTTTTTATCTATGCTCTTTCCGCTGGAATCTATTTTCTCCTACTATCATTTACGACAATTTTGGAGATCTCATAGGCTCTCTAAATATCTTCAGTTTACTCTTCTGCCTTTTTCTCTACTTCAAAGGGCGCAGGGCTCCTTCTTCTTCCGATTGCGGCGTGAGTGGAAATCCGATCTTTGATTATTATTGGGGGATCGAGCTCTATCCCAACGTTATGGGATGGAATCTTAAAATGTTTACGAATTGCAGATTTGGAATGATGAGCTGGGCAATTATTATCCTTTCCTTTGCGGCAAAACAATCACAACTCTACGGCCTTTCCGATTCGATGTTTGTAGCCGTGGCCCTCCAGCTTTTATACATCTTCAAATTTTTCATTTGGGAAACAGGATATCTTCGCTCCCTTGACATCATGCACGATAGAGCAGGCTTTTACATCTGCTGGGGCTGCCTTGTCTGGGTACCTGCAATTTATACATCCCCCATCCTCTACCTCGTCAATCACCCCAACCATTTAGGCCTCGTCGCCTACCTTATTTTTGCTCTTGGGATAGGCTCGATCCTCATCAACTATCTAGCCGACAGACAAAGACAAACAGTGCGCGCCACAAATGGCAACTGCACAGTCTGGGGTAAAAAACCCACCCTCATCACCGCCAATTACACCACCCAAGATGGAGAAAAAAGGCAAAACATCCTCCTAGCCTCAGGCTGGTGGGGAATTGCCCGCCATTTCCATTACGTCCCTGAAATCCTCGGCGCCCTCTTCTGGACCCTGCCTGCCCTCTTCACCAATGCCCTTCCCTACTTCTACGTCCTCTTCCTAACCGCTCTCCTCATCGACCGCACCCTACGCGACGAAAAACGGTGCGCCCAAAAATACGGCCCCGACTGGCTTACCTACTCCCAAAAAGTCAAATACAAAATCCTACCATACATCTATTAACTTAGGTTTCTTCAAATACCACCCTGTATTATATAAATTTTTTTAATAATTGAATTTCATTAAAAAATAGTATAAAATTAATCATAAAAAGTTAAAAAAGGATTATTTATGTCTTCTAACATAGAATTAAATAAAGACAGCCGATCTTCTTTCTTTGCTGCGTGTGGATTACCAGAAGCACCGTCTGACGATCAAATAAAAGAGAAAATTCAAGAATTTACAATTATAGCGGAAAGGTATTTATCCATTGCTGAAAAGTTCCGACAAAATACCGCCGGTGCCTGCCGGAAGGTGGATGCCTTACTTACGCAAAATAACGACATAAATCTGTTATCTCTATCGGCATGGGGATCAAGATATAGTTTATTAAATAATTTGAAATATTCTTTACTTCAATGTTGCGAAAAATCCTGTAAGATTTTTAAAATTATTATCAGCGGTCAAAATATAAATGAAATTAAATGGACTAATGATTGTCTTATTGACCATCTTGAAAAAGAATACCAAGACTCTTTTGATTGTTGTCATAAAGCAACAGAGATGTGGGGAGACGCAAATGGAAAGGTAGAATTTCTTACCCTTCGCCTTGGCAAAGCAAAATAACTTTCAACTGCTGTTTCTGGGTTTAACCTAGAAACGTCCAATATCCACCTAGACAACTTCCAACCACTTTCAATAAACCCAAACTTTTTATACTGTTCGTGCCAAAAATTTTATTTTCTTAAAATTCTAATTATCCTTAAGATTATTCCATGATTTTTTTCAGTGGCAATGCATTATTGATCTCGAATCTACCTAGCAATGTCTTTGAAGCCAGGTAGGAGATCGATTAGACCTAAAAACACCAACTTAAGCGAGCAAACATGTTAATTACAGATGAGATTAACGCAAAAGCGCAAAGTCGCGAAGACGCAAAAATAGAAAATATATTAGCAGCACTTGTCGTAGATGCGGCAATCGAAGTACATAGAACATTAGGTGGCCCAGGATTATTGGAAAGCTTGTATGAAGAGGCCTTATATCATGAGCTTAAATTACGAAATGTTTCAGTAGAGACACAAGTACAAATTCCTGTAATTTATAAAGGTTATACTCTCAGAAATCCCATGCGCCTTGATCTATTGGTAGGAGGCAAGCTGATTGTTGAAGTGAAGGCTACTGAACAAGACTCATTTACTCATAGAGCACAAGTCTTAACATACTTGCGCCTAACAAAGCTCAAACTAGGGTTGCTTTTGAATTTTGGACAGAAATTTCTCGGCGATGGCATAGAAAGGATTGTCAATAATTTGTAAAATTTTTGCGTCTTTGCGCTTTTGCGTCTTTGCGTTTAAACGTATGCAGCTTCTAAGTCTGTATCATATAGCTCGATGTTGCCATTGTCAAAACTGCGAGATTATTTTTACAACGCACTATATGACAAGATAATAAAACCTTATCTGGCAATTCATAAATCCTATTCTGTCAGATTATTTCAACTCATTAGTCTTCACTTATCTTGGATTCGTACCATGCTCGCAAAGCTAAAATGCTTTCGGAGAGCTTGGCGGCGACGGCTTGTTGGGCTTCTTTTTTCTCGAGGTGGGAGAAAGAGGACCAGAGGATGGGAGGGCCAAAGATACAGGCGGTTTTTCCAAAGAGTTTGGGGAATTTACGAGAGCGTCCCCAAATGTCAAAGGTGCCGTGAATATAAACGGGGATGATGGCAGTATTTGTGCGAGAAATGAGCATAGCAATACCAGGCTTAATAGGAGCGAGGGTATTGTCAGAGCTCCTTGTTCCTTCAGGGAAAAGAATCACTTTTTTTCCTTCTGACAGAAGAGCGCAAATTGTTTTAAATACCTTTGTATCGGAAGCATCTCCACTAACAGGATGGGCATTGAGCGAGCGGATATACCATCCAAAAAGGGGGTTTTTAAAAAGGGATTCTCGCGCAAGAAAATGGACCTCTTGAGGCCAAGAAGTAGAAACAATAGGAGGATCGAGAAAAGAAGTGTGATTGGCAGCAATGATTGCTCCCCCTTCGTAAAAATTCTCGAGACCATACACTTTGCAGCGATAGAAAATTTTGAAAAAAGCCCAAGCAAAAAAAAGTGTGATTCGATAAAGAAAAGACATCCCTTTAGATCTTTGTGCCCAAGCTGGTTTCATGGATATTTGGAGTGTTTATAGTTCAGGATTTTTTCTACCACTTGATCAATTGTTAGATCAGAGGTATCAATTTGCAACGCACCCTCTGGACATCTTAAAGGAGAGACTTCTCGGGTGGTATCCATGTGATCCCGTTGAATAATGTCGGCTAAAAGCTTTTCATAAGTGATTTCATATTTAGTTTCTTTAAGTCTTCTAGTCGCACGTATTTCAGGTCTTGCTGTTAGAAATATCTTCACCTCTGCATCAGGAAAAATAACTGTCCCCAAATCTCTTCCTTCAAAAACAGCATTCGCGTGTTTACCAAATTCTTTTTGTATCGGTCCAAGCGATTTACGCACAAACGGAAGAGCTGCCACTTGCGATACAAACCCATTTACTTCTTGAGAACGGATCTCTTTACTGACATCTACCTTATTTACAAAATACCGCTTATCTTTCGTAATTTCAAAGGTGAAATTTTTTAATATTTCTTCGATCCCCTTTGTGTCTTCAATTGAAATCGTATTTTCAAGCATCAAATACGTGACACCTCGATACATTGCTCCTGTATCAAAATAGACAAAGCCGAGGGCTTCTGCCACCCTTTTTGCCACAGTTGATTTACCAGTTCCTGCCGGTCCGTCAATAGTAATGATCATAAAATCCGTAAGTAACAATATAAGATAGGCGCAGTAAATAAGAGAGAATCAATCATGTCTAAAATTCCGCCAAGCCCAGGCAACTTGTTACTGTCCTTGAAGTCAGCATCTCTTTTAAAAAGAGATTCTGCAAGATCTCCAATTTGTCCAAAGATTCCCATGGCTGCACCTAAAAGAATAGCGTGTGGGCCTCCCATGGCAACGCTTAATCCGATAGCACAAACAAGGCCTGCAATCCCTCCCTCAACGGTCTTCTTAGGACTAAGAACAGGAGCCAGGCGATGTTTACCCCAAAGTCTTCCTACAAAATAGGCACCAATATCTGTGATTTTTGTCACAAGAAGAAGATACACTAACCACCATCTCCCATCTGTATAGAGGATATCTAGCATGAAACTTAAGGGAATTGCGATATAGCAGATCCCAAAAAATGCTGTGGCTACATTAGAAAGAGCATCTGTAGGTCTCTTAAAATGAACCAAAAATAAACCAACACCCGCAGCTATAAGAAGCACAAGAGGCATTGCCGTAAAATACACGCCAAAAATTTGTAAAACCCCAAAAGCAATCATCGTTTTTTTAGAGACATTAATCTCCTTTGCAAAACTCAAATTCGCGTATTCCCAAAGAGCTGTTGCACAAATCAGGGCAAATAGAAAAGTAATGACCACTTTCATGATCGGATTTTGTGAATAAGTAATTAACAAAAATACAATAACTACCAACACAAGAGAAACAAGTAACCTTTTATTTAAATCATATAAGTTCTTCATTAAACACCTAACCGCCTTTCCCTTTGTTGATATTCTGCAATTGCTTTTAATAATTCATTTTCATCAAATTCAGGCCATAGCACATCTGTAATATAGATTTCAGCATAAGAAATTTGCCAAATTAAGAAATTGCTAATCCTTTGCTCACCACTCGTGCGAATTAAAAGTTCAGGATCAGGCCACTTTGCTGTATCAAGATAACTAGAAATAACCTCTTCTGTGACCTCATCTTTTCCAATCTGCCCTCTTTCCACATCATTCATCAGAGAAGCAAAAGCTCTTCGTATATCGTCTCTTCCCCCGTAATTTATGGCAAGAACTAGTTCTATTACGTCTCCTCCCTTAGTCGCATCAATCGACTCTTCAAGGACTTTTCTCGTATTTAGAGGCAAAGGCGTTAAATCTCCAATTACATCTAATTTTACCCCTTGCTCCATCATCTCCTCTCTTTGCTGAGTAAGATAATGTTCAAAAAGAGCCATTAACGTATCAACTTCTTCATCAGAACGAGACCAATTTTCTGTGGAAAAAGCATAGACAGTCAAAACCTTTACCCCCTGCATAGCAGCAGATTTGACAATCTTAGAGAGGGTTTCAGCCCCTTTCCAATGTCCCATGTTGTAGGGCAAAAGATTTTCTTTAGCCCATCTACGATTCCCATCCATAATGATAGCGATGTGCTTAGGAACCTTCAATGTCATATCTTCTTTTATAAAATTAGTGGGCTTTGTGGCCTTCATAAAGTGCAAATAAATCCATGGTAAAAAATGTTTTCTCTCTCTCAGGCCCTATAGAAACAATGCTAATCGGAGTCTTGCATAACTCTTCAATCCGTCGCAAATATTTCTGTGCGTTTTCAGGAAGCTCTCCAAAGTGCTTACACCCTGTAGTGTCAGATTCCCATCCAGGCAACGTCTCGTATACTGGCTCAACTTGTGCCATATCTTCAACTATAGGAGGAATTGTAGACATTAAGGTATTTCCAAGTCGATAGGCATAACAAATTTTAATCAAAGAAAGCTTATCTAAGACATCTAATTTAGTAATAGCAAGAGAACTCGCTCCATTAAGACGCACCCCTTGTCTTACCAAAACCGCGTCAAACCACCCCATCCTTCTTTTTCGTCCGGTTGTCGTTCCAATTTCCCTAGCCACATGATGATCTAAAGAAAGGTCAGCCTCAGTTGGCATAGGGCCATTTCCTACCCGAGTCGTATAAGCTTTTACAACCGCCAATGTATGATCTATTTTTGTAGGGCCAATGCCCGCGCCTGCGCACACTCCAGAAGCAATCGTGCTGGAGGAAGTAACATAAGGATAGGTTCCAAAAGTGGTGTCTAAAAACGTCCCGTGAGCCCCTTCAAATAAAACATTTTTTCCACTGTCTAAAGCCTCTGAAACAGCAAGCTCCACATCAGAAACAAAAGGAGCTAGTTTTTCCCCTAAAGACACATATTGAGTATAAAGCTTTTCAAAGTCGATTTTGATCTCGTTACTTTTCATTGAAACGATAAATTTCAATTTTTCTTTTAATATGTCTTTTCTTACCAGTTCACACATCCGAATCCCTACCCGGTCTGCCCTATCAACATAGCAAGGGCCAATTCCCCGACCTGTAGTTCCAATCGCGTGAGCCCCTTTCTGCTCTTCGTGAAGTTTATCCAATTCTTGATGGTATGGAAAAATGACGTGTGCATAAGGAGAAAGATACAGCCTTCCCTCCAAAGAAATTCCGCGAGAGGTTAATCCTTCCATTTCTTTTAAAAGGACCGCCGGATCTATTGCTGTTCCCCCTGAAATATAACACTTTGCATGAGAATAAAGGATCCCCGATGGAATGAGGTGAAATCGGTACTCTTCCCCGTTAACAATAATGGTATGCCCAGCGTTATTTCCTCCTTGTGCACGTACAATGACTTGAGCTTTAAGAGAAAGAAGATCGATCATCTTTCCTTTGCCTTCATCACCCCATTGGATCCCTACAACAATCACGCTTGGCACAATCTCTCCTATTTTAAAGTTGCAATCATACCTAATGATTGGGTATTCTAGAAAGAAATTTAAAAACTTGGGATGATCATGGAAAAGCAAAAACGCTGGCAACTATTTCTCATTATAGCCGTAATTTTTTTGACAGTTTATAACATTTTACCCACCGTTTTTTTCTATTCAAAACCGCTTAAAAAGCCTATTGATGAAAAACGTTCTGCAACAATTTCTGAAACGATCGGCAGCAGAGTCAATAGCCTCGAATCAGATTCCATTAGCTGGTTGAAATCTTACTGCCATCTCGTGAACGTCAAACCTCAAAACATCACCTTTGATCAAAAACAGCCCGAATTTATCTCCCTTTCTTTTAAAGACACCAAAGATGCAAAAACCTTCAAAGATCACTTTGCAAGAGCTGGAGCTTTAATTCCCTTTGTACCAGCTCAGCTTAGCCTCTATAACTCGACCGACAAAACAGTCGTTGTCCAAAGAAAAATCCCTGTTCATTTTGAAAATGGGCAGTTAAGCCAAGTTTTCCAGTTCTCCCCAAAATTTACCGATAAAGGACAGATCACAGACCTTTACCGCGCTCTTATTAACGATAGAGCATTGGAACTCGGTGTTTCCTTAGCTGGAGTCAGTGAAAATGCTCAAATGCTTCAAGCGGCTCTTTCAGATAATCAAATGATCCTTCCCGCTTGTCAAAATATCCTTAGTTTTACAAAAGCATTTGGAGAAACCTCCCCCCTTTCCCAACGGTATTTTGCAAGCTTTACACAAGATGATATCAGCAATAAATCAGGGGCAGTAAGACAGTTCACAGCAGCTGTTGACGATTACAAAGACCAACTGAAAATGGAAAGAGTGACTCTCGAACAAACAGGTAGAGAGCTCAAAGCAAATGGAGAATTTCTAGATCCTACACAACAACAGAGACTCGACATCTTGTCTTCCCAAGAAAACACTCTCAATCAAGCTTCGATCATTCTTAAAAATCACGCTTCCCTCTTTGCTTCTGGAAAAGCACCTCTCACGTTTGCAGAGATGGCCACTTTTCTTCAAGAAAAAGGCACTCTCCCTTTAAACGGAAGGAACCCCTTTATTGAACAAATAGCAATCGACCTTAAAAATGAAAAAATTTATTTGAAGCCTTACGCAGGGATTGATCTCAGCTCGCAACAATTATATAACACGATAGCAACAGCTTCGAGCATTTCAGGAGAAACAATTGTTCCCCTTGCAAACCATTTTGAGGTTTCCCTTAGCAAATTGCAAAATAGCAAAAGCTTTTTAGCTATGAGACTTGGGCAAGTAGCACAAAAAGAAACGGCTCAGCTAAAAGAGACCATTGCTAAAACATGGCATCCAGAGCACCCTGATCTAGTACAAAATTCCTTCCCTGTTTGGGATTATGAGACCTATCAAACCCTTTCTCCCGAACAAAAACAATTAGGCCTCCTTATTTATGCACCTGCAGTGAATTCTAAGATCCCTGCAAAAGGGTTCAGAATGAGTTCCATCTACATCGTAGCTAAAGGGGTCGACAAAATTTTGAGTGCAGTGCAAGCAGCTCCAGATTCTCCTGAAGCAAAACAATTCATGACCGACTTCAATGAGCTTCAAAAAATTCTTCAAAACAACGGATTTTTTGGCTACAGAGCTGCAGCTTATGCATTTTCTCCAGAATATGCTTCCGACTTTATCTTTGAACAAGAAAACTATTACCAAACAATTCTAAAAGCTACACGGGAAGATTTTTCAGTTCATGGCACCAAGCGGTACGCAATCCTTGAATTTACTGATGTGGAACAAAGAATTCTTACAGAAAATAAAATCGACAATCGGATTCATGAAGATCTTTTAAAGTGGAGAGACGATTACAGATCTGCGCAGCTCGATATCAAAGGGGTGTCCCATTATGATGTCCCAGCTCCTACAAAAAATGCGTTCCTAAGCAACTTAAAATTGAGCACCATTAAATACTTCCGAGGAGATGATCGAAAAGTCCTCCATTGGGGTCTTGACCTCTCTGGTGGAAAAACCGTTCAAATTGAACTTAGAGATCATAATAACCGCGTTGTCAAAGATCCTATAGATATCAAAGAAGGGATGAACGAACTCTATACTCGCGTCAATAAAATGGGGGTCTCTGAAGTTAACATCAGACAAGAAGGGCACACAATCACGCTTGACTTCCCAGGATCTCAAGGGCTGTCAGCTTCAGAACTCGTAAAAGCCTCTTCGATGTTCTTCCACGTCGTTAATGAAAAATTTTCTTCTACAAATGAGAATCTCAAAGATCCTGTGAACCGCTTCCTGCAAGATGTTTGGAATGAAGCTGTGATCACGAATAAAAAAGATCCTGAACAGATCAATCTCATTGCTTGGAAACAGATCCACGGCGACTCGATGGATGAAGAGGTAGTCCAGCCGCGTAGCGAAGCTGCTAAAATTCTTTATGCGCAAGGATTGAGACTTGCAAATCCGATTGAGACCAATGGAAGCAACACCTTTAACGATACCTCGTCCAAAATTGGAGTTCTCCGTGGAGAGAACTTTGCAGATTGGCACGGGCAAACAAATCCTTTGATGATCGTTTTCCGCAATTTTGCACTTGAGGGCGCTAATCTTGAAAACGTTCGCGCTTCCTATGATCCATCAAAAGGAAACTACCTCTCTTTTGGAATCAAAGGTGCCTACACAACAAAGCTCGGCCAGAAAATGAGTCCTCGTGACGACATTTCCGCTTGGACAACTGCGTTTTCTAAAGAGAAAATCGAAGGAACCACTAACGCCACCTATACTCAAGGTAGAGGATGGAGAATGGCAGTTATATTAAACGGAACGATCATCAGCGCACCTACGTTGGATTCTCCGCTAAGAGACAGTGCCATGATCACAGGAAGTTTTACACAACGTGAGATCAATCAACTAGAATCTGATTTAAAAGCTGGGTCATTAACATTTACTCCTCATATTCTTTCAGAAAAAAATGTCAGCCCAGAACTTGGATCTCATGAAAGAAATCTCGGTATTTTGGCAACACTCATCGCTCTTGTACTCGTGATCATTACAATGTGTGGCTATTACCGTTTTGCAGGACTAGTTGCATCGGTTGCTCTCATCTTTAATCTTCTCATCATGTGGGCAACATTGCAAAATTTGGGAGCCGCTATGACCCTTGCGGGCCTTGCGGGGATCATCTTAACAATGGGAATGGCAGTTGATGCAAACGTCCTTGTTTTTGAAAGGATTAAAGAAGAATTTGCAATCAGTGGAAGAATTGCGTCTGCAATTAATACCGGCTATAAGAAAGCATTTTCTGCAATTATCGACTCTAACCTTACCACGATCATTGCAGCAGTCATTCTTCTCCATTTCGATTCAGGTCCTATTAAAGGATTTGCTGTCACCTTGATCATTGGTATCGTCTCATCGATGTTTACATCCCTCTTTATGACCCATTATTTCTTTGCTGGATGGGTGAAAAATCCTGCGAACAAAGAACTCAAGATGATGCACTTGATTAAACCCTCCTCTTTTAACTTCTTAAAACACACGAAAAAAACTGTGATGTTGACCACTATTGTCATCATCATAGGTGGCTTTTTCCTAGTCTCTCAGCGCCATACCATTTTTGGTATGGACTTTACAGGAGGCTATGCAGTTACTCTTGATCTCGAAAATGGCAACAGAGAAAAAGTGGAACAAGCTCTAGAAAAACAGGGAGTGAAACCACAAGATTTCCAAATTCGTGAACTGAGTTCTCCAACAAACATCAGAATTTTCATCAAAGAAATTCCAAGTACTAACAGTTCCAAAAGCGAGTGGGCAGTTCATGCACTCCAATCTTCAGGACTAAAAATCGCTCCTAGCTCTTTAGTAAATTTAGATAAAAACTGGACAGATGTGAGTGGGCAACTCTCTGATACGATGAGAAAAAATGCAGCTATTGGCCTTGGAATTGCCCTCATGTGCATTTTAATCTACATCACCTTTCGATTTGAATTTGCCTATGCATTAAGCGCAACGATCTGCTTAGCGCACGACGTACTCTTTACGGTTTGCGTTTTAGGAATACTAAACGCCCTAAAAGTACCCGTTCAAATCGACCTTAATACTGTAGCAGCATTGATGACAATCGTCGGATACTCATTAAATGATACCATTATCGTCTTTGATAGGATCAGAGAAGATATGAAAGCGATGAGAAAGTCCTCCCTTTCTACGATTATCAACCATGCCTTGAACGTCACGCTCAGCCGAACAACGCTTACCTCTGGAACAACCCTGCTTGTGCTTATTCCTCTTATTGCATTGGGAGGCAGCACAGTCTTTGGTTTTGCACTCGTCATGGCAATCGGTGTGATTTTTGGAACCCTCTCCTCACTATTTATTGCAGCTCCCCTCATGCAATATTTTTATGAGAAGCAACTACAAAAAAACCAAAGAAACCACCAGAAGCCTATCGTGCTTGATTAAAAAAGTAGAAAGAAGATCGGGCACGCACGCGGGCACGGGCACGGGCGCGAAAGAAAGAGGGAAAAAGAGAACTGAGTTCCTTCTTTCTTTCGTGCCCGTGCCCGTGCCCGCGTGCGTGCCCGATCTTCCCTCTTCTCCCTTTCTTTCTTCTTGATTCAATTGTTGTTTTCATGCGTAATGAGAAGTATGAATAACATGGAAATATACAATGCAACCCCAAACCCCCAAGGAAACCCATTGGGTATACCCCAAGATCGATGCCTCTTGGACAAAAGAGATCATAGATGAATTTAATATTCATCCAGTTACAGCCCAAGTTTTAGCATCTAGAGGATTCGATTCCCTTGATGATATACACGATTATTTATATGCGAAACTTCCTGATCTATTAGATCCGGCCCTGTTTCAAGATATGAACAAGGCTGTAAATAGAGTATTTGATGCTATAAACAATCAAGAAAGCATCTTAATCTATGGAGACAACGATGTCGATGGAATCACAGGAGCGTCCCTACTCACTGAATTTTTACGCCATCTCGATGCGAGCGTCTTTTTCTACATCCCAAATCGAAACTCCTTAAAACAAAGCGTCATGCTAGACGCTTTAGATTATGCATTAAAAAACAACTGCAAGCTCATCATTACAGTAGACTGCGGGATCACCTCTGCTGAAGAAATCGCAGAAGCCGTAAAGCAAAAAATCGATGTGATTATCACCGACCACCATGAACCCACTGCAAAACTTCCCCACTGCATTGCCACATTAAATCCAAAATTATTAAATAGTACCTATCCGAATAGAGATATCACAGGAGTTGGCGTCGCCTTTAAACTTGCCCACGCAATCACAAACGCTCTCATCTCCAAAAACGAAATCTCCGCTACAAAAATCGATCTTAAAAGATACCTCGATCTTGTCGCATTAGGTACCATTGCAGATATGGGATCCCTTCTCAAAGAAAACAGAGTTCTTGTGCGCTATGGCCTCAAGCAACTGCGCAAAACCAAAAGAATTGGCCTCATCAAACTTTTCACAGTGTGTGATCTCAAATTAGGTGATATTTCCACCATAGACATCGCCTCAAAAGTGGCACCGAGATTAAATAGCTTAGGAAGAATTGCAGACCCTACAAAAGGGGTAGATCTCCTTCTTATCAGAGACCCTATTGGGGCAGAGGAACTAGCCAAAGAGCTTGATTTGAATAATATGGAAAGGCAAAAAATCGAAAGAAGAGATTCTGATGATATTGAACAATACATACTCAATAATCCTCATATTCTCAAACATAAAGCGATTATTCTTCATTCCCATAAATGGCATCCTGGGATCATCCCCATTATCACCGCAAGAATCACAAAACAGTATAACCGCCCAACAATCGTCATTTCGATCGATCAGGGAGTGGGCAAAGGTTCTATCCGAACAATCCGAGAATTTCCTCTTTTGGCAGTGCTTAAAGAACATGCAGATCTTCTCATTAACTTCGGCGGCCATGATTTTGCCGCAGGACTGACCATCAAAGAAGAAAATATTGAAAAATTCAAAGAACGGTTCCTAGCTTCCGCTGATAAGCGGCTAAAAGAGCAAGATATCCAAACAAAGCTCCATCTTGATGCAAATATCCATTTTAAAGACCTTACCTTCGATTTTATGGAGTCTCTGAGCCTTTTAGAGCCCTATGGCAACGAAAACCCAGCTCCGGTGCTCTACTGTGATGCCAAACAAATTTGGCCTCCAAAAGTGGTCGGAAAACTCCATTTAAAGCTTTATTTAGAACAAAACGATAGACACCTAGAGGGAATAGCCTTTGGCATGGCAGACCGCAAATCCCAGCTTACCAAAAAAAACCTGATCCTCCATCTTGCTTTCACACCTTACGTCAATAATTTTCTTAATAAATCCAGCATCCAGCTTCAAATTAAAGACTTTAAAGTTAAAGAATAAATTAGAAAACCGGTAACGAGCTCGGTGACGGTATCGGTCTCGAAAGAAAGAAATCTGAAGCCTTTCTCTCTTGTAGCCCAA
>JABDHB010000010.1 GCA_013285775.1 Chlamydiota bacterium
GAGATCAGGTTTCAATAACAACCTGAGTTTTGGGTTAAAGTAAGATTCTAGTTTGCGAGCGCAAGCGAGCTTTGGAGTGCGCAAATTTATTTGCGCTTTTTTTCAAGGCGATTTATCGCCGCTAACTTGTACATCGATAAATCGATGTAGAGAAAAGCGCAAATAAATTTGCGCACTCCAAAAAGCTCGCTTGCGCTCGCTTCATTAAAACCCAAAACTCAGGTTAACAAAATCGGATGCTGTTCTTAACCGCAAAGCGGTAGTCAAATCGCGCAAGCGATGACAGTTGTTAGCCGTGGTGTGACGAACGAATGTGAGGAACCCACGGAGAAGATCCACTCATCCATCCGAGCCAGGAACTGGCGTCACCATTTTGCGTAAGATGAGTTATTCATCGTTCATCATTGTTTAGGTGACTAATCGCGGCAAATAAGGAGAGATCATCGCCTTTCTAGAGTTGAGTAAGCCTGCTTTGAAGCGGAGGACCACAACAGGAAGTTTTTGATGAATCTTGTGTATCTTTACCTCAGGAAAACTTTCTGAAAAAATTTGTTCTAAATCTTTTGGATGATCTCCCAAGAATTCTACTGTAATAGGATTTTTTGCAAGCTGGGGTAAAGCCTTAAAAGCTATAAGGAAACTTCTTAAATGTTGCATCCCCTGCTCTTGGGGCGAAATCCAAATCCAAATCTCATCTTCATGCGTGTATTTGCCAACTGTCCCTTTATAAACATCTTCTGCACCAGCAATCGTGCTAATCATCTGAAGATGAAAATCAAACTCTGGTCGCTCTTTATTGAATAAAATTGCCTCATCGCACCAAATTTTGCGAATAGCTGTAGCGTGCTTGAAAAACAGAGGGAAATTGCGAGCAAACATTTTTGTTTGCCCAACGCGGCAACAACTATTCTGCTCTTTTGTATCCGCAAAGAAATAAGCGATCTCTTTTTTCAAGCACAGCTTGATATTTTCTTCGACTGTCTCTTCTTTAGCGAGATAGATTTTACTGTATAAAGAATACATATCTGGATTTTGTAAGATTCTAGAAGCGGCTGTTTTTGCAAAGTCTTTGTCCCTTTTCAAATCATCAAGCGATAGGATTTCTACCTCTTTTTCTTCTGCAAGCGATTTCATTCTATTTAATAGAGAAGCTACACACTCCAGATCGCGCACAGAGACCTTGGTTAAAAGGTCTGTATCATCTAAAATAGCATAAAGAAAATGCAGATACTCAACGTATTCCCTTTCAGGAGAAATATAATATCCATGATTGTGCTCTGCAATCATCTGCTTTTGCAATAATCGTTGAAAAACCCGTTTATCAGAAAGAGTTTTCAGATTTTTCTGCGCAGCTTTCACTTGAAGGTCAACATCTGAAAATGTGGTATAGCGGTCGTTTATTTTAAAAGCGAGCTCAGCGACAATTGCATTAGAAGATTGCATATCAGAGATAAAAGCTACTGGAGGAGAAGAGGTGTTAAGAGAGCTCTTGTGATGGTCAATCACACTGATCACTTCCAAATAAGAAGGGATTTTTGTCTCTTCCCTATTGCAAAAATCGCGCAAGGATACCGTGCCCAAAATAGGTTTATGAATATCTTGAGAATGCACCACTCCAAGAGGAATCAGATTTCCCTGTCCATCAGGAGCTGTGACTGTCAAATAAGGGTAATTCCCTATTTTTGCCTTTACCTCATCGATATCTGCTCTATGGCTGATCGGCTGAGGGTGATAGCCAAAAACATCTTGCTTGATCTTTAAAGAAACGCCAAGTCTTTCTACATAGTTGCGCACACTTCCAATGGCTTTATCAAGTCCTTGAATGATTTTTTCCAATTGGTGGAAAATATGAGGACGATTTTCGATAAGATTTCCCGCTTTGTCAAACAAAGAAGAACTCTTTAAATTCTCTACAAGAGTAATAAACTCTTGAAAATCAAAAATTTTCAGCCCTTTCATTGCATAGGCAAACTCTTCAAAAGTGCAATGGAGCCCTTTTTTGATTCCAAAAATCTTTATTAAATAGTCCTCTACATGCTTGACCTGTTTCTCACTAAATTCTTTTACAGGAGGAGCATCTTTCATCTTCGTTTCAAAAAGAGCGTTTAAAACAGGAAGATCTTTCTTTGAAAGCTTTTCCTTAGCAAACAAACCGATAAGTTTCAAATGGAGATAGTTTTCAAACCAGCGCAAACAAATGTTCAAAGATACGATGACTTGGCGGACTCCTTCGACATCGAAATTACGCCAATCGCCTAAATAAAACCCTTCCTCATCCACCAAAATAATGGCATTTTCGTTTCTTTCATGATCGATTGAAAAAGTTGAATCATCTGTAGATTTTTTCAAAACCCCTTTTTGGGTCATCAAATCTACGCTCGATAAAGAAAGAGAACTTCGATCTTTAATCAGATACTGAAAAACGTTTTCTCCAAAAATTTTATCAAAGAGAAAAAAAATCTCTACTTGTGAAGCTGGGGGACCTCCTGGCAAATTCCAAATATGAAGCCCTTCGCTAACGCGCGCTCCGAAAGCATCCATCCATCCCCAGAAAGAGGCAACTGTGGTATCTAAATCTGGCGAACTATGCGCTGTAACCAAATGGCTACCAAACCACGTTTTACCCATGCCAATAGGGAAAAGAAGTTGATACTCTTCGCGAGGAATATTCTTTCCGACAATCTTTGCACGCACAGCATAGTTTTCTTCACTCGAAACACCTGAAAACTGATTCAGCCAGATCTCAAACGTAGAAAAAGTATAATGCTCGAGGATTTTTTCTTTGTGGATTCGATCGATGAAATCGATAACCGCAGGCAAAAGA
Organism: Chlamydiota bacterium; assembly: GCA_013285775.1. GTDB lineage: Bacteria > Chlamydiota > Chlamydiia > Chlamydiales > Rhabdochlamydiaceae > JABDHB01. The sequence continues at coordinate 2,825 of JABDHB010000010.1, forward strand.
AATTTCTCTTTCCCTTTTTGAATCAAATGCAAAAGAGAGAAGCTAACCTGCTTCATCCTTTCCTTCTGATCTAATTTTTTAAATTTTGTGAAAAGAGGGGTGAGCCCCTCAAACTTCTTTATCGAAACAACGTAATCGCCAAGATGCTTTTTTGCCATGTATCAGTAGGCCCTTTTAACAGAAGAAATATTGGATTGAGCTGGACTCGAACCAGCGACCGCCCGCTTAGAAGGCGGGTGCTCTATCCATCTGAGCTATCAATCCAAAAACGGTATTTTATCTAAACTCCAAACACTTTTCAACAGAATTCACTCTCTAAAGATTTTAAGGGCTTCAGCGAAATCATCTCTATCAGCTTGTTTTTCAAAAATTTCTTCCTGCTTTTCAGAAACCTCTTTATACTCATCCATAGAGCGAACGATGTGAGGTCTTACAAAAATAATCACATTTCTCTTTTCATCTTGCCGCATTGTTTTGCTAAAGGCAGCACCAATAAATGGCAAGCCACCTAAACAAGGCAAGCCTGCTTTATGATTGGCCTTAGAATTGCGAATCATCCCACTTAATACAAGAAAATGCTGGTCTGGGACGTGAACGTGGGTCATCATGTTGGTTTTCGTAGTCCGGATCCCATTCACCTGAGCTGTATTAGGAGTATTAAGATTGGTCAGGCTCTCGCTAATTTCTTGATCTAAATCAAGGGTAATAATATCTCCGTCGCCAAGCCTTGGAGTGATTTTTAGATTCACTCCAATATCTCTATATTCGATATTAGAAGTTGTCTGCTGACTTTGGCCTACCGTCGATACAACAGACCCTGTAAAAGGGATATTGTCTCCGACAAAAATCGTCGAGTGTTTGTTATCCTGCGTAATAATTTTTTGATTCAAGACAATTGTACTATCTCCATCTACTTGAAGAGCAGAAACGAGAGAACCCAAAGAAAGATAAGACTTACCCCTATGCATAATGATATCGCCGATCACGCCTAGATCAAAACCACTTCCAATCGGGATCTGCGCAAGACCTGATGGAGTATTTGACGCGTTGACCCCTTGCATCGCTCCTGCAAACGGAGGAACATCGCCATTTTTAGGAAAGTTGCCCATCCCAAACCCTACTTTATTGTTCAATTGTCCACCTGCAGCCCACTGCAAACCAAACTCAGAGCTTTTCCTTACATCAGTTTCAATCACAAGAACTTCAATAAATACCTGTCTTAAAGGAGCATCGAGCTTAGAAAGGAGTTTTCTAATCATTTTATCCGATTGGCTGTCTCCCGAATAAATCAGAGAATTTGTTGCCTTAATCCATTGGATAGAATCGATTGCTTTAATTACTTTAATAGGGATATCTCCCTGCGCTCTTAAATCAGCCGCAATCTTCCTGACCGCTTCTTGAATTTCTCCCCCTTCGTGATATTGGAGTTTATGCACATAAAATTCATAGCGAGAGGGATTTTCTTCATCAGAAAAAAAGTTGATCTTTTTATTCTCAGGATCTACGTGAGCTTGGCCTTGAATATATTCTTCAGGCTCTTCCCCAATTGGGTGAACAACAAAATATCCTTGTTGCTTAACCACAGAAAACCCATGAGACTTCAAAATTTTGAAAAGCGCCTTAAGCACATCAGCAGAACTCACCGGCTTACCAGAAGAAAGGGTGACATTAAATTCCAAATCTTGATGATTAAAAATAAAATTTACTTCGCAAATCTTACTTACATAGCGAATAAATTCAACGACAGGAATATCGTTGAAGTTGATGGAATGATCCTCTTCTTCACAATGAAGTGGCAGGAGAATCAGTAACAAAAAAGTAAGAACAGTTTTTTTTATTGTTTGTATCATATATCTCAAGGCTGGCATCGAACATCATATGACAACCTGTTCTTTTTTCTCCAGAAAATTCCATTTATCTTAAATCGAGCATTGCTTATTGTTGTCTGCAATGAACGCTGTTACCATTGACAATTTAGACATTAAAATTCATACCCGGTATGCACAGGATCAACAGATTCTCGACACTTCTCAATTTATTGAAGAAATACAGCTCGGGTCGACTTTTTCTGTCATCGATAGTTATTCGATCAACTACGCCTTAGAATTTGAAAGGCTTTTTGATCTACATATTAGAAATCTTCCCTGGGCTTCCTTTATTCCCCCTATTAGGCCAAACAAACAGAAAAATAGGTATTTTACTCATAGGCTTGTACTCGGAATATTAGGAACAGAGTGCGATGAAGAGCAAGAGGAAGGTGAAACAGACGACCTCATTAAAAAAGCTGCAAACGCAAAAAAGAAAAAATTTCATTCTATCACCGCCTTCGAAAAAGAAAAAACCTCCATTCTAAACATGCTCTCTTCGATTAAACAGCTAAATGAGATATTAGGAGAGTGCAACAGTAAAAGACTTCAATATCAAAAAGGATAAAATAATGAAGATTGGGATTATTGGAGTCACAGGAAGAGTCGGAAGAAAAGTCTTAGCCTGCGCTATGCAGAATAAAATCTCTGTTATTTTTGGCTCAGCCTCTTCTAACTCCCCCTTTCTTGGATCAGATCTTGGGGAATTAATCGATTCCGCGCCGACGAGCCTTTATGTCGTAAAAACAGTTAGCGCTCCTTTTGATGAAACAGATCTGGTTATTGATTTTTCCTTAGCATCTGCAACTGAAGAAAACATCCGAAAGGCAGTCCAACACAAAAAGCCCCTTCTCATTGGGTCAACAGGACACGCACCAAAAACTTTAGAACTTATAAACGAAGCTTCTCTTAAAATCCCCCTCCTTGTTTCTGCGAATTTTAGCGTAGGGATCCAACTGTGCATGGAGGTCGTAAAAATGATTGCTCCTCACGCGGAGCACAGTAAAATTGTAGAAATTCACCACACAACAAAAAAAGACACCCCTAGTGGCACTGCCCTCATGCTAAAGAAAGCGTTAAATGATAAACCTTATATTGAATCGATTAGAAAGGACGATCAAGTAGGAGAGCATACGATCATTTTTGACAGGGAAAATGAGCGAATTACAGTCACCCACTCCAGCTTTTCTCGAGCCATTTTTGCAGAGGGAGCCCTTAAAGCTGCCACCTTTTTACTGAACCAACCTCCTGGCCTATACAACATGGCCGATTGTTTAAGGGCTGGAGATTAACGCAAAGATTTTTAATAATTTTCTCTGCGTTCTCTGCGGCTCAGTCTTCACTCTGCGCTGATGAAATTCAGCATTCAGACAACAAGACTCTGAGTTATTGACTAAATAGTAAACTCCATCAGCGCAGAGTAAAGACTGAGCCGCAGAGAACGCAGAGAAAAAAGATTTTTTTCAAATTCTGAAATTACTCTTAAATTCTATTCAGGATTAATTCCATTTCGTTTATTATGTAGGCATGAAAACTGTAAAAGTGAAAGATTTCTTATTAGGTACGGGGCAGCCGCTAGCCGTTATCTCAGGCCCTTGCGTTATTGAAAGTGAAGAACACGCTTTAATGACAGCTGGAGAACTTGTCAAAATTTTTGCTGGGACAGGGATCAATTTCATCTATAAGTCTAGCTATGACAAGGCTAACCGCTCTTCTTACCACTCTTTTAGAGGCCCAGGATTAGAAAAAGGGCTAAAAATTCTAGAAAAAGTAAAAAAAGAATTCGACATCCCCCTTCTTACCGATGTCCACACTCCTGAAGAAGCAAAAGCCGCTGCTGAAGTTTGCGACATCATCCAAATTCCCGCCTTTTTGTGCAGACAAACAGACTTAGTCTTTGCTGCAAGTGAAACGCAAGCTGTCATCAATGTGAAAAAAGGGCAGTTTATGGCCCCATGGGATGTCAAAAATGTGATCGACAAGATCCTCTCTGCTGGAAATGAAAAAATTATTATCACAGAAAGAGGGGCGAGCTTTGGCTATAACAACTATGTAAGCGATATGCGCGCTATCCCTATCATGCAAAACTTTGGGTTTCCTGTTTGCTTCGATGCTTCCCATTCTGTGATGCTACCAGGAGGCCTTGGAGAAACATCGGGTGGACAAAGAGAATTTATCCCTACCCTATCAAAAGCATCTGTTGCCTCAGGATGCAACCTCCTCTTCATTGAATCTCATAACGATCCTGCAAACGCTAAAAGCGATAAAGATTCTGTCTTTCCCTTTGATCAATTAAAAGCGCTCATGCAAGAATGTAAGAAAATTTACGACGTTGTAAATGTTTAAAAAAACAACTCAGATCTCCTACCTCATAAGTTTTCTTCTCTTGGCTGCTTGGGGCGCTAAGTTCCTTTGGGTCACCCCCCATGATTTAGCTACTACCACAAGAGTCATGAAAAAAAAAGAAAGGCTTGCAGCTTCTTCTGAAGCGATCAAAACATCTACCCACCAAATCCGGCAAAAAGTACAAAAAGATATCTGGTTTTCTCAAGGTATTGGCGAGCGACTTCATTATAAAATTCAAAGCGACAGCTCCCTTTTAACATTAGAGCCCAAAGGAAAAAAAGTAGAAATCATCGAAAATTTAGAAAAAATCAAATGTTGGATGCAAGATAAAGTCTACTACTCAGCAGAAAACGCTCCCCTACAACAACTCCGTTTTTTTGAAGCTGACCAAGGAACCTACCATTATTCCTCAAACGCATTTGACGCTCAAACAGTGATCCTTTCCCTTTTTCGCATGCCCGGACACGAAATTCCAAGCACTCTTTCTACTTCTCCCTTTATTAAAGGGGTCGCAAAAGATGTTTGTTTTTCCGTTTCGGGTAAAACACCAAAGTTTCAGGCAAAACAATTCCAGGCCCAGCTAAAAGGCAAGGAGGCATAAGATGGTAGCATTGTTATTCATTATTTTAAACATGATCGGTTATTGCCAAAACAGTGATGCAGGCAAAGTTTCTTCCACTTTTGCCGATTACGACGGAAATATGCTCACTCTTAAAGGAAAAGTACAGCTTGAGCACCCAATGGGCACTATGCAATCAGAAGAAGCCTTTTTAGAAAAAGAAGAAGAAGGGAAAGAATTCCCCTTTTCTCTGATCCACCTACACGAAAACATCCTTCTTTCTCTAAAAAATAAGGCCTCCCTTAAAGGAGATCATGCAGATCTTGACTTCCATGCCCTCAAAGGAACCATTGCCTCTCTCAAAGAAAAAAATGTCGAGTACACAGACCTGAACTTCCAATTAAAAAGTGAAAGAATCGAATTTGAGATGGTCAAAAACGGAGAGATTTTTTCTATTACAGAACTACGAGCCTATCCCCATGTTGGGCAAAAGTGTGTTGTTACCAAAGAACGAGATCAAGTAGAAGCCGATCTCATCACAGCAGAAGTGGGTTCTTCCACACTTTTTCTTGATCATCCCCAAGGAATTGTCAACCAAATCCTCTTTTCTTCCCATAAAATGGTCTGGAACAATAATGCAAACACGTTAACTTTAGAGGAAGAGGTCGATCTAAAAGAAGAAAGCGCAGGCTCTCTTAAAGCCGATCGAGCCTTTATCCAATGTACAGAACAAAAACCGATCTTATTCACTTTTAACGGAAACATCCGTCTTTGTTCTACAAATGGAAAAAAAAGATATGCGACAGGAGATACCCTCATCTACTTTCCGACAGAAAAAAACTTTCATATAAAAGCAGATCCTGGAAAAAAGGTCCTCTTCTTCGATCAAGAACAATCCCTTTACATTAGCGCAAACGAAATCAAAATTCACAACATGGACAACGTAAAAGGGGTGGGCAATGTCCGCTTAAGTTTTAACCCAGAAGAAAGCACTGTTTTCAAAACATTCTTTCCAGATTTCCAGGAGGAAAAAGATGCAACCCCCTAAACCGATCTTAAGCGTACAAAACCTCGTAAAAAACTATGGGGGTAAGGCTGTTGTAAATGGACTTTCGTTTGATGTAGCTCCAGGAGAAGTTGTAGGATTACTCGGACCCAATGGAGCTGGCAAAACAACCGCATTTTACATGGCAATCGGCCTGATCCGCCCAGATAGCGGAAAGGTATTTTTCAAAGAGGAAGACGCCACTCACCTTCCCATTGATAAGCGCGCTCTCATGGGGATGGGCTACCTTGCACAAGAACCCTCTATCTTCAAAGAATTGACCGTCGAAGAAAACATCCTCTGCATTCTAGAAACCCTCGATCTTTCCAAAGAAGAAAAAAAGAGACGGCTGGATCTTCTCTTGCAAGAACTTCACTTAGAAAAGCTCGCCAAAAAAAAGGGAGCTAGTTTGTCTGGTGGAGAAAGGCGCAGGCTCGAGATCACACGAGCCCTTGTCACGCAACCCTCTTTATTGTTACTCGACGAACCCTTTGCAAACATCGACCCCTTATCGATCAATGATGTAAAGCATCTCATCCGCATATTAAAAAACATGAAAATCAGCGTTCTCATCACCGACCACAACGCCCGCGAAATCTTTTCTATTGTCGACAGAAGCTATCTCGTAAGAGAGGGAAAAGTCCTGATGCAAGGCACCGTCCACGAGCTTTTGCAAAGCAAAGAAGCGAGAGCCACCTATTTCGGTGAAGACTTCCGCCTCTAGCTTAACCCAAACTAAAGATCAGTAGGAGAATCAGGTTCTACGTCTTGATGATACTGAAAAGGATAGACGGGAGTAGGAGAGTCAGGTTCTTGATCATCATGGATACGAACTTCATCAGCACCAGGAAAATCGGTAGAAGCTCTCTCAGAGACTTCTTTTTTCATCGTTCTTCCAAAAGCAATACAGGTAGCAGCAACAGCAATACCGCCAAACGCGCCTACTGTCATGTTTGTTGCATGATCTTTTAAGAAATTTCCAAGAGTGCCAAAACGGCTAACATCTGCACCATTTCCAGCGCTAAGCGTTAAGCCAACAAAAAATAAAGATGCAAGCCCTATGATAATCCCAACTAAAACAGCAGCATTACTAGAAGGCTTTGTAGGGGCTTCATGGAAAGTTACACACTCTGGTGTTGAACGACCTGAATTTGTTTGTGATACACTTGTCATATATTTTTCCTCCTATTTTCATGTTTTATTATAATAAATTATTATTCATATTCTCTAACTGGTGACTGATTGCTATGTCCATAATAAGCCGGATCGTCACAACACATATCCCTAGTCTTCATTGTTCTGCCAAAAGCAATAACTGTTGCAGAAACAACAACGCCACAGGCTGCGCCTACTATCATGCCCGTTGAATGATCCCCTAAGAAGTTTCCAAGAGCGCCAAAACGGCTAACATCTGCACCCGTCATAGCCGCAGCCGTTAAGCCAACAAAAAATAAAGATGCGAGACCAATAATAACGCCTGCTAAAACAGCAGCCTGACCTTTCCTGTTAGTCTCTTTTCCACAGATTGCAGTCATGCATCCTGTTACATAACCCTCGAGAGAATTTTTGCATCCCCCAGTTACAGATGGTGGTATCATAACCATAAATATACTCCTTTTTTATTTTTGAAAAAAATGCGCAAGTCTTAAACTTGCGCATAGATCGTCTCTAAAAAAAATCCATTAATTAGAGCTCAGTTGGCGCCCCGTCTGCTACCTGTGCATCTTCTGCTGCCAATCTCTCAGCTCCTTTCATGTTTCTACCGCAGTAGATACTTGCTGCTGCTACGGCAACGCCACCACAAGATCCTGCAACGATATTTGTTGCATTATCTTTTAGGAAGTTGCTAAGGTCGCCAAAACGGCTAACATCTGCACCGTTTGAACCTGCAAGTGTTAAACCTAAAAAGAATAAAGCTGCAAGACCAAGTACGATACCTGCTACAACTGCCGCTTTACCTGCTTTTGTAGTATCTTCACCACAAATCTTGTTTACTGCTTTTGTTCCACAGCCTGCTAAAAAGCATTTAGTAGAAGCTGGAGCTGCAGCTGGTGCTGGTGCTGGACTTGCTGCTCTTAATGATGGTGGTGTTGTTCCTGACATATATTTCTCCTTGTTATTATTTAAAATGTTTTTATTAATACCGAAACTTAATACTATTTAGTTTCATTATTTTTCTTTAGAGCCTTTGCAAAGACTATTAAAGAAACAAAACCATTTCTAATGATTTTGCCTATTATTATACAAAATATTTATTAATAAATAATAAAGATTTTGAATTTTTATGAAATAGTTTAAATTAAAATAATTTTTATATAATTTTTGAGTAACAACCCTCGATTTATACTATTCTTTGTCCCGTCAGGGACATAGGTTTATAGCCAGGGTGTGAGCACGCCGGCCAGGCGCGCGGAACCCCTGGAAATAGGAACCCCGCACCCGCGCTCCAGGGGAGCGCTGCGTCACCCAAGAACATATTTTTCCTCAAATTTTACAACATGAGCTTTCAATAATTTACAGGTTGCCATTGTGCTTGTCTCCTACGCTCCTCTGGAGCGTTTGTTTTGGAATTCATGGTTCCAGGGGTTCCGCGCGCCTGGCCGGCGTGCTCACACCCTGGCTATAAACCTATGTCCCTAGCGGGACGAAGAATAGCTGCTTAAATGCTAATTAAAAGGGCCAAACTCGAGAACCGCGAAGCGGTAATTAAATCGCAAAGCGATGACAGTTGTTAGCCGTGGTGTGACGAACGAATGTGAGGAACCCACGGAAAAGATGCACCATCCCCTCCAAGCCAGGAACTGGCGGCACTGATTCAGGCTTAGAGGCGGCATACATTTAACCTAGAAACGGCAGTTGGGCCGCGGCTCGGGAATGTCGGCCCCCATCGGAAACGATTGTGGCTCTAAAGATTGTGCTTTTTGCCCGGATCCAATTGCCGTTTTTAGGGTTACTCTGATCTGTGATTAAAATTGACTAATATACCCATCGGATGTTTCTTGCTTTTCTCTCATTCTATAGAGCATGGCTCCTCCAACGACTGCGGAACAAAGACCTACTCCTATTCCCACGTATAAACCGTTTACCGAAGGATTGATGTTTCCAAGGGAATGGCTTGTATTGATCTCTCCCGCTCCTATGGCACAAAGTAAAGCAATTGCAACCCCTGCTACGATCATGGCTACAGCAACTTTTTTCATTGTGCTCCAGCTCGATGGAGAAGGTGTTTCAGAATCACTTGTAATAGGTTCGGCAAAAGGAATCCCCATCAACAAACTAGCCTGTGGATCTGCGCCACAGTACAGTCTCTGAACTCGCGTTCTTGCAGCTTCTCTAGACATCCCTGAACCTACCACCTGAGCTATCGGCACCTCTAAAGTCCTAACTGAACTGGTCCTACTTACAGGTTGACCGCAAGTGTCCCAACGACTTCCTCCAATTCCTTTTACCATATAATCTCTCCTTTATTAAACTATTTGCTAAATATAGTAACAAATAATTGTTAAATAAGAATAAAGATTTTAGAAACTACTTAATTAAAATAATTATTATTGCTAAATGACAATAAAAAACCGCAGACTATTCACCTGCGGCATAACTTAAATAGCTTAATCAGATAAGCTTAGGCAGGATTAGGCTGGGCACCCTTTAGCTTGGTTATTTCTGCGTCTTTCTTTGCTAATAGGTTTTCTATACGTTCTCTAGTAGCCCAATGCTCCTTACCATCATTTTCTCTTACTTTGTAAGCAAACCTAGTATCAAACATGTCATAAGCTTGCTTCCCATTGAAAACTTTCTGTTCTGTTTGTTTTGTCTTAGGATTATAGATTTCAATGGTTACATCCCCCTCGCGTCGTTTATTTAATTCTTCCTGCATTCTATTAAAAGACTCTGCTTTGTGTTTTTCGACTTCTTTATTTTGAGCGTTGGCTAAGGTATAGATACAGAAAGATGTGAGGATCGTTGCTCCAACTGCTGTAGCTGACAAGATAAGGTGGCCAAACTGGCCTGCAAGATCGGTGCCGACAAAAGGAATAGCGCTTAAACTGTATCCTGCCCCATTCATAGAAAGACCGACAATACACGCTGCTGTAAAAAGAACACCCAGTACAAGCCCTGTAATTAAAAAAGCTCTTGTAGCTGTATCACAAGCTGTGCCGTTAATAGGGGCTACCTGCTGACCACTTGATAAAGCTTTTGATGGCTGTGTATTTGGCTGTTGTGATTGACTTGATGACGCTGCTGCTCCTGATACTGCTCCCGTTGCTGACATATGATCCTCTCTAGGTTAAGGTTTTCTATTTATTTCTCAGAAGAGTAAACCAAAGATCTATTAATATACCATTAGGAATTTTTAAAAAGTGAGTCATAAGCATGTAAAACATTTTCTATCCGCATTGTGTACAAGCAATCGCTCAGTTTACTGCCCGCACACCCATCTTTAAAACAAGGACGGCAAGGGAAATTCTGCGCAACGACACGCGCTTTGGGATGCATCCAAGGACCCCAATTGGTTTCTGATGTAGGACCAAAGATAGCAATAACGGGAGTTTTTAAAGCGCTTGCCATATGAAGGGGTACAGAATCGACAGTAATTAAACAGCTAGCTTTCTTAACAAGGGCACCAAGCTCTTTTAAGGTTGTCTTACCCCCAAAATTATAAACAGGGGGAATTTGACCTATTATCTGTTCAAGCATTGCCATCTCTTTAGGATCAGGGCTTGAAGTAAGGGCAATCTTTTTCCCTTTTTTAAGAAGCTCTGGAATCAGCTCTATAAAAAAAGAGGGGGGAGGCGACTTAAACATCCATCGCGATACAGGATGTATAAGGATATAATCCTCGATCTCTACTACTTTCTCTGCCTCTTTGGGAATGATAAATGTTAAATCCCTTTCATGAATCGTTGGAAAAATTCCTATTACTCTGAGTACATCCAGGTGTTTTTCCACAGTATGTCTAGGCTTATCTGCGTATTTGACAACATGAGTATAGACTTTCCTTTTACCATCCAGGCCTACTCTAATGGGACTATTGCAAAACTTCGCCGCAATGGCTCCTCTATCCCCTTCTGTAAGGTTGATCACCATGTCGTATTTTTCTTTTCTCAGCTTCCAAAGAAGGGAAAGCTCTTTGCCAAGTTTTTTTAAAAAGGAAAGTTGTTTCCATTTTCTATCGTACAGAAAATAATTCTTTATCCCAGGATGCCCTTCAAGCATAGGAAGGGTATCCTCATAAATGTAGGCATCGATCTGTGCATTTGGCAGTCTATTCTTAAGAACGGAAAACAGGGGGGATGAGAGTAAAACATCGCCATGATGGCGCATCTTAATCACAAGAATTTTGTTTACTTTTTTCAGATCTGGGTACTTTCCGTAACTCATATGTTGTGGATATATTAGCTGATCATTAGAATAAAAGACTTTCAGAAAATTTAAATTGGAGAAAAACTATGAGCAAAGAACAAACACTTTCTATTTTAAAGCCCGATTCTGTCGGCGCAAACCACATTGGTGGAATCATTGAGCTTTTTGAAGTAAATGGCCTCTCTGTCATTGCTACTAAAATGGTTCACTTAAGCAAAAAACAAGCAGAAGAATTTTATGCCATCCATGCCGCGCGCCCCTTCTTTAACGATCTCGTATCGTTTATGATTTCTGGCCCGGTACTCGTGATGGTACTTGAAGGGGAAAACGCCATCCTCCAAAATCGGGAAATCATGGGCGCTACAAACCCTAAAGACGCAAAACCAGGAACCATCCGCGCTGAATTTGCCGTATCGATCGACCAAAACGCCGTGCATGGCTCTGATAGTGCAGAAACCGCTAAAGCAGAGATCCCCTTCTTCTTTAAGGCTAACGAGATCTTCCCAAGATAAGAAAAAAAGGGGGAAATCGGGCTCGGTTACGATCTCTTTTTCTCTCTCTTCATCGCGAAGCGATCTCTTTTTCTTTCTTTATCGCGAAGCGATTTTGGAGTGCGCAAATTTATTTGCGCTTTTCTCTTCATCGATTCATCGATGAACAAGCTGTGAGAAACAAGCTATCTGCCTTCACGCACACATCGATAAATCGATGTGGAGAAAAGCGCAAATAAATTTGCGCACTCCAAAATCGCTTCGCGATGAAGAAAGAGAGAAACATCGCTTCGCGATGAAGAGAGAAGATTTTCCTCTTCTTCCTTCTTCCTACATCAGCCCTTTGCGCTTCTTGAATTTGTCGAGATATTCCAAAGCTTTGCCAGTTCCCATGCAAACTGCAAGAAGGGGATTTGGTGCGACAATCACGGGAAGGCCTGATTCTTTGATAAGCGCCTTATCAAGACCCTTAATAAGCGCGCCACCACCTGCCAAAACCATCCCTCTTTCAACGAGGTCTGCTGCAAGTTCAGGAGGGCATTTTTCAAGGGTTAATTTCACCGCTTCAATGATTTGTTGAATGGGTTCCGCTAAACACTCCCTAATTTCAACTGAATTGATTCTTTTTGTCACGGGAAGGCCTGCTACCTGATCGCGACCTCTTACTTCCATTTCCAGCTCATTATCGCCAAGTGGATAAGCAGAACCGATCGAGATTTTGATCTCTTCAGCAGTTCTTGGGCCAATCATAAGATTATAAGTACGTCTCATGTAATTGACGATACACTCATCAAACTCATCACCTGCAATACGGAGAGATCGAGATTCTACAATACCGCCAAGAGAAATAATCGCAATTTCTGTAGTACCACCACCCACATCAATAATCATGTTAGCAGAAGGTTCATGAACAGGAAGATCAACTCCAATCGCTGCTGCCATGGGCTCTTCAATGAGGATCACCTCTTGTGCACCAGCGCGAAGGGCGGAATCTTCTACAGCCCTTTTTTCTACACCTGTAATACCTGAAGGGACAGCAATGAGAATTTTTGGACGGAAAAGGCTGCGGGTAGGAGTTACTCTTTTAATCAGGGCTTTTAACATCCCTTCTGCAATTTCAAAATCGGCAATAACGCCATCTTTCATAGGGCGAACTGCATGGATTTTACGAGGTGTCTTACCCAACATCGCTTTGGCTTTATGGCCTACGGCTAACACTTCATTTGTTGTGGAATCTACGGCAACAACAGAGGGTTCTGCCAAAACAATCCCTTTGCCTCTTACATAAACTAATGTATTTGCAGTTCCTAGGTCTATCCCAATATCATTTGAAAGGATACCAGAGACCTTTCCCCATTTTTCATATGCAGTAGCAGAAAATTTCTTTATTTGTTGACCGAAAGTGTATGTTTTTTTGCTCATAGTTTATGTTTTCAAAAGTTCGAGAACTTCTTCCCAAGTTAATTTAGTAATCGCTTCATCATCGCAACTTACCACTTTCTTGACCAATCCTTTTTTCCTGTTTTGCATCTCGGCGATTTTTTCTTCGATTGTTCCGAGTGTAATTAATTTATATGCAGAGACCGAATTCTTTTGACCAAGGCGGTGGACCCGATCGGTAGCTTGGCTCTCTACAGCAGGGTTCCACCACATGTCGTAATGGATCACTGTATCTGCACCAACAAGGTTAAGTCCTGTGCCGCCAGCTTTTAAAGATACGAGGAATACAGAAATCGTTTCATCTTCATTAAAATGCTTCACAACTTCTAACCGATTTTTAGTGGAGCCGTCGAGATAAAGGAACCGGATCCCTTTTTGTTCCAAATCTTCCCGCATGATTTGGAGCATACGTGTGTATTGACTGAAGATAACCGTTTTATGTTTTCCTTCTACAAGTGTTTGTAAAAGTTCAAGGAGCATATCGTATTTTGCAGAATCCCCAATTTCCGCTTTTTCTTTAGCAAAAATCGCCGGATGGCAGCAAATTTGCTTTAAGCGTGTAAGGGTTGCAAGTACGTGGATCTGCACTCTATCAAAGCCCTCTTTTTTCACAAGCTTGACAAGTTCATCACGCGCTGATTCTGCATAAGATTTGTACAGCTCCATTTGAACATCGCTTAACTGACAATGGTAGACAATTTCCGATACTGGAGGAAGGTCTTGAAGCACGTCTGCTTTCATGCGACGCATAATAAAGGGAGCGATCTTCTTACGGAGATATTCGAGATTTTTTGTCAGAGCAGCACCTGAAGTGCGTATGTATTTCTCTACAAATCTATCATAGGTGCTTAAGAAGCCTGGCATAAGAAAGTCAAAAAGACTCCAAAGCTCATCTAACGAGTTTTCAATAGGAGTACCAGAAAGGATCAGGCGATATTCAGACTGAACCATTTTCACAGATTTAGCGTTGCGTGTTCCTCGGTTTTTGATATGTTGCGCCTCATCGAGAACTAAATAAGAGAAGACAACCGCTTTGTAATTTTCCAGATCTTTTTGCAAAAGGGTGTATGAGGTAACAATCACATCATAAGAAGTTGCATTATCAATCAGTTTTTTACGATTTGTGGGAATCCCATCTACCACCAAAACTTTTAATTTAGAATTAAACTTTGAACACTCTTCTTTCCAATTATAAAGAAGAGACGTTGGACACACAATCAAAGAAGGGGCTTTGTTTTTCACGTGATTCTGTGTAATTGCAACAATAGCTTGTAGTGTTTTTCCCAATCCCATGTCATCGGCTAAAATCCCGTTAAGGAACATGAGACGGAGACGCTCGAGCCAATTTACCCCATCTGTCTGGTAAGCGCGAAGGGTTGCATTAATCTCTTTAGGCACCGGAGTGAACGTTAAGCTTTTTTCTCCAAGCATCTGTTTTCTGATTTCAGAGAGTTTATCTGAGATCGAAAACTCGATAGGAAGCCCCTCAAAATTCGTGGCATCAATATTTGCAAGGCTCCATAACGGACGCTCTAGTTTGTGCTCGTCTAAAATAGTGATTCCAAGTTCATCAAACACCTGAACAATCGCAGAAATTCTATCTAAATCTAGAACTAAAATTTTGCCAAGCTTATCTGAAGTTTTCTTCACCTTTTTCACAGAATCGAGTTCAATAAAGGCTCTTTTTGAGGCAACGCATTCCCAGAGGTGGTCCATTCTCACACCCTTGAGAGCACCATCTACATGCAACTCGATCTCATACATGTCAATTCTCGAAGTATGCACTAGATGAAGTTTAAACTGGGTCTGATCATAAATAAACTGATCGAGCAAATTTTGAGGACAATTAAAGCTGACCCTTCCCTGATTGCGGGGGATCACATCTGTCATAAACTCCACAATTTTCTTTTCAGATTTTACAACATAGACCCCAAGATCGGGGTTATATTGAAAGTCTTGGAAAAGATCCTCGATAATTTTTCTTTCTTCCACAAGATTACGCGCTAAAACTCCCTGATCTTGTACAAAGGAAGAAACATCTTTATAACTTAATTTTGAAGACGCAGCAGGAATTTCATTTCCATCATAATTAAAATGTAAAACAGCATCGAGCTCCCCATCTAAATAGGTCAGTTCGCAATTAGCTGTAACATTTCCGACAAAAGGAAGGGTGACAAAATGATCAATCACATGTTGATTTGTCACTTCTGCAAAACGGGAAATCTCTGGAAGAGCATTTTCGACAAAGCTTCCTAAAAGAGGTTCTGGAATTGTCATATCTCGTATCGCTTTTAAATTGCGTAAATGAACTCGCGTGATTTGAGAAGGAAACCGGTAATACGTCCCCTTAAAAACCATCCCAGGTCTTGCACATTCAAAAAATCTTCCTCCATCCACTTCGATTGGATGCTGATCTAACACAATCATCGGCTTAAAGAGCATTTTTGAAACAGGCGGTTTCATATATTCCAGAGCAAAGCGCAAAATCGCTGGATGAGAAGAAAATTTTAAAGGAGTTTCAAGACTTCCTTCATAAAAACCTGGAAGCTGGGGAAGATCCTCCTCCGTTCCAAACACAGCTGATGCAGACGCTTTTTCAAAAGCATGAGCCAAAATTACTCCAAAAGATTCTACCTCTATCTGCGCCACACGAAGGGCTCTTTCTGAATTAGGATTCTCTTGAAAGCGAAGATGATCCATAAACATTTTTATAATCTCTCTCTGATCATTGTTAAACGACTCCAAAGAGAAACAATACTTTCTGCCGCCCATATAGATCTGTTCATTATACCGAAGAGAACCAAAAAATTCTTTGCTATTAGGGATATAGAGAGGCTTAGATCTATAGGGGAGACGAAGAGCAAACTGCACTTCGACCATTCCCTTGCTTTCCCCATCTTGCATAGGAGGAAGGGCAAAGACTAAAACAAATTCTGCCTTATCAATTTCAAATCTTTCCTGAGGTCTAAAAAAGGAGGAAGTAGAGAGCAAATGAGAAGCCGCAACATATTCTTGCAAAAGTTGTTTTTGATACAACTCTTCTTGCTTTTGGAAAACCTTGCTTTCAGCTACTTTAATTTTTTCTAGAAGCTCTTCCCTCTTTTCCTTGTCTACAGGAGTAGAGGATTTGATCTCTTGGAGGTCGTTTTCTTTAGAATACGCCACAAGGATTTTATCAATATTATTTTCTATATAAAAGATCAATGCTGCTAAATGCTGGCAATCATAATTATAAGGACAATCACAGTCTGAATCGATCGCTTCACACTCTTGCCTATCAATCTCAATTTCACTCTCGTAGGTATTGTCAAACTGCCCTTTAATCTTGCCGGTTACTTTAATGACCTTATGATCCAGCTGGATCAATTTGGCGCTCATCACTTTTTTATCATCGAAAAGATCCTTCCCCTCTTTAATAATAGACGACGGGAAATCTTGTTTTAGCTTACGAAAATTTAGCATAGTCAATCTCTGTCCGTGTTAGTAAAATCCCTTGTACCCTTTTTTTGAAAGTCGTGCAACAAAAAAGAAAAAAAAGAGGGAAAAGAGGGAAAAGAAAAGAGAAGATCGGGCACGCACGCGGGCACGGGCACGGGCACGAAAAACCAAAGAAACCTGAGCACTCTTCTCCCTCCGGATTTCGTGCCCGTGCCCGTGCCCGCGTGCGTGCCCGATCTTCTCTTTTCTTCTTTTTCTTCTTTTCATAAATCACAGCATTTGATAGATTTCGTGCTTTACCTTTTGCGGGCGTAGCTCAGTGGTAGAGCATCACGTTGCCAACGTGAGGGTCGTGAGTTCGAGCCTCATCGCCCGCTATTCTCATTAATTAATACATCATGCGTAAGGAGTTCCATGCAGACGACAGAACAGCAAGCAGAATTTAAAAACGAAGCAGTCAGTGTTTCTGTAAAACGAAAGGCAGCCTGCATGGTGGAATTTGATGTTCAAGCAACACCTAAACTTGTGCAAAAAGCAAAACGGGATGCCATTAAGTCTGTAGCAAAAGAAGTTACTCTCCCAGGCTTCAGAAAAGGAAAAGCTCCCGATGAACTTGTAACAAAAAAACACCCTGAATCAGTAGATAAAAAATGGCAAGAAGTGATCGCCCATGTAGCTTTTCAAGAAAGTGAACAACTCGTGCGCATCCCTGTTTTGACAAAAGAAACAAAAATTGTGTTTAAAATGCACTCCCACTCTGATGATCAAGGTGCTGCCCTCACTCTTTCCTTTGAAACAGAACCTGAAGTTCCCGCAATTGATCCTACAACTGTACAACTGAAAGAAGTAAAAAGACCTGAAGTGAATGAAGAAAAAGTCGATGAGACAATCAGACAAACACAACTCTTCTTTGCTTCTTGGACACATATTCAAGACCGTCCAGCTCAAGCAAATGATTTCGTTCTGTTAGATGTCATTGTTTTAGAAGACCACTCTAAACTTTTTGCAGATACCCGTTTTGAAATTACAGACAAGTCTATGGCAGAATGGATGAAAAACCTAGTTGTGGGCTTAAAAACTGGCGAATCAGCTGAGGGGATCAGCAAACCAGACGATGACCTCTCTGAAAAAGAAAAAGAAGCCTATAAGGATAAAAAAGTCAAAGTCGTCTTAAAAGCAATCGAATCTGCTGATATTCCCGTACTAGATGATGAGTTTGCAAAAAAACTAGGCGTCGAAAACGTAGCTGACTTAAAAGTGCAAATCACAGGCCTCCTGAATAAACAAGCAGACGAACACGTAAAAGAACATTTAAGAGAACAAGTAGGCGATGCCCTTTTAGAGCAGTACGCATTCGACCTACCAAAATCTCTTGTCGACAAAGAAGCGAATTTCCGTTTACGCCAGCTTCTCCAAGACCCCCAATTCCAAAAACATTGGGATGCCATTACCAATGAAGAGAGACAAAAAATTGTCCTGTCTCTCATTGAACAATCAAAAAAAGCTGTGCAGATGTTTTACCTCTGTCGTAAAATCATCTCCGATGCAAAACTCACAATCACAGCCAAAGATCTGCATAAGGCAGCTTCTTCTCCACTAGAAGCTCTCCTACTCCCACAACCTTATATCAGCCAAAACCAACCAGACCTCCAACAGGCAGAGGCAGTTTCTCGCATCCTGCTCGAAAAAGCAGAAGACCACATTATTGCGCATGCGCAAAAAACAAGCGATGAGTGAAGAGACTTAAGTTCTTCTTTCTCTCTTTATCGCGCAGCGATTTTGGAGTGCGCAAATTTATTTGCGCTTTTCTCCACATCGATTCATCGATGTACTGCTTGTTCATCGATAAATCGATGAAGAAAAAAGCGGCAATAAATTGCCGCACTCCAAAATGCTTCGCATTAAGAAAGAGCTAGCCCGATTCTTCTTCTTGTCTTATTTTCTGCTTCTCTGCATGATGAGTTTATAAAAACAAGGATCTTTTATGTACCAAATTCCCTATGTTATCGAAGATACAGGTCGCGGCGAGCGCGCAATGGACATCTACTCTAGACTGTTAAAAGACAGGATCGTCTTTATCGGAACAGAAATCAACGACGGCGTTGCAAATACTGTCATTGCTCAGCTCTTATTTTTACGTGCAGAAGATCCTAAAAAAGATATCAACGTTTATATCAATTCTCCAGGGGGCCTCATCACTGCAGGTCTTGCTATCTACGATACGATGCGTTTTATGGGTTACGATATCAATACTTACTGCATCGGCCAAGCAGCCTCTATGGGAGCACTCCTTCTTGCTGCAGGAACCAAAGGAAAGCGTTTTGCCCTACCAAATAGCAGAATCATGATCCACCAACCATCAGGCGGCATTGGGGGCACATCAGCTGATATTTTGCTTCAAGCAAAAGAAATTTTAGAGCTTAAAAAAATCTGCGCTGGTATTATGGCTGAAACCACAGGAAATCCTGTGTCTAAAATTCTTGAAGATTCTGAAAGAGATTTCTTTATGAACCCCGAACAGGCCCAAAAATATGGAACTCACGGCCTTATAGACAAAATAGCTACTATCCACACAAAACCAACCACATGACCAAAAATACAAGCGCAACCTGTTCTTTCTGTGGCCGAGCAGAAGACACCGTTGAAAAACTCATTTCTGGCCCTCATTCTTTTATTTGCGACAAGTGTGTCCGCCTATGCATGGAAATTATCGAAAAAAAACCAGCAAGCCACGAATTCAAACTTTTAAAACCAAAAGAAATTAGAGAACGACTTGATGAATACGTGATTGGACAAGATAGCGCAAAAAAAACCATTGCCGTAGCAGTCTATAATCACTACAAACGGATCCGTTCTCTTACAAAAGAAAACGAGGTTGAATATAGCAAATCAAACGTCCTCCTCCTCGGGCCTACCGGCTCAGGAAAAACCCTTATTGCACGTACCCTTGCCGCTATCCTCGATGTCCCCTTTGCAATTGCTGATGCTACTACCCTTACCGAAGCTGGATATGTAGGCGAAGATGTGGAAAATATCATCCTCCGCCTTGTACAAGCAGCCGATTATGATATCGCAAGAGCCGAAATGGGGATCATTTACGTAGATGAGATCGATAAAATCCGAAAAACCACCTCAAACGTCTCCATTACGCGCGATGTCTCAGGCGAAGGGGTGCAACAAGCTCTTCTTAAGATCGTCGAAGGAACGATCTCTAATGTGCCTCCAAAGGGGGGTAGAAAACACCCTAACCAGGAATATATCCGAGTCAACACACAAAACATCCTCTTTATCGTAGGGGGCGCTTTTGTCCACCTCGACAAAATGGTCGCTAAACGCCTAGGAAAGAGTGTGATAGGGTTTGACGCTGCAAAAACACGTACTTTTGACGCTCAAGAAACAAACTACCTCCTCTCGAAAGTAGAACCTGAAGACCTGATCACTTTCGGAATGATCCCTGAATTTGTAGGCCGTTTTAACAGCATTGCCAATTGCAATGAGCTTACCATCGAAGATCTCGTAGAGATCCTCACAGCTCCAAAAAACGCCATTGTCAAGCAATACAAGCAACTTTTTAACGAAGAAAACGTCAAACTAACCTTCAAAGAAGACGCCCTCCGAGCTATGGCTGAAAAAGCCAAAGAAACAGGCACCGGCGCACGAGCCCTCCGGATGATCGTTGAAGGGATCCTCCTCGAACTCATGTACGAGGTCCCCTCCAACCCCTCCATCAAGGAAATCATCATCGAAAAAGAGTGCATCACCGATAAGCAACAGCCCATCATCATCACCACTTAACCGACAAGTATGATTAATTCCTTTGACAAAATGCGATTGCTGCTACAATAGAGTTATACCTTGAACAAGGAGACCCCATTCCAGAGCCTGTAAATAAAGAGGCATTCAAGGGTAACATCGCATACAGGACTA
>JABDHB010000011.1 GCA_013285775.1 Chlamydiota bacterium
CGGTCGCGTAGCTCTTTCACCATTTCGGCAGTGATTTTACTCATTGGAACCTTCTTCTTCTGAGGATTCTTCTTGTTCTCTCTTGTCACCTTTTGCAACAGCGACATTTAATTCCCCTTTCTTCTCCATGATCGCATTGGTGATTGCTTGAAGGATGAGCTTGATACTTTTAAGAGCATCATCGTTACATGCAATGACATAATCGATAGGATCAGGATCGCAATTTGTATCGACAAGGCCCATAACTGGAATGCCAAGCTTCTTTGCTTCTGCAACGGCAATGTGCTCACGACTAGGATCAACAACGATCACTAAGCCTGGAGGCTTTCTCATAGAACGGATACCAGAGAGGTTACGATCGAGTTTAATTTGTTCTTTTCCAAGGACAGAAAGCTCTTTCTTAGTAAGCCCGTCTCCACCAACAGAAATTTTCTTCTCGATTTTTTCTAATGTTTTTACCGATTGACGAATCGTTTGCAAATTAGTCAACATACCACCGAGCCAGCGCTCGCTTACATAAAATTCGCTGCATTGTTCAGCACATTCGCGAACTACAATTTTGGCTTGTTTTTTTGTTCCGACAAAAAGGATCGACTTTCTTTTTGCGACAGTTTGCTTGACCACTTGAACAGCATTACGAATTTGCTGCATAGTTTTTGCTAAGTCAATGATATAAATACCATTGCGTTCTTCAAAAATGAAACGTTTCATTTTTGGATTCCAGCGGTGCTTTTGGTGTCCAAAATGCGCGCCACTTTCTAACAGATCTTTTACTGTTACTTGGATTTCTTCTTGCTCTTGTGTTGCCAAGCCTTGTCCCTTTGTTTTGACTACGGCATCTTCCCCTAAGGAAAGATTTCGGTCTTGGTTAATAATGTTAAAAAAACTAGCGCCTGATCAGAATCGAACTGACACAAGTAGCTTGGAAGGCTACGGTTCTACCATTGAACTACAGGCGCGGATGCAATATGGTATAGACGTTATAACAGAGCCCTTTCTTTTTTTCCAAGAAAAAATGATACTAGCATCATTATGGATTATACGATTCAGGATAAAGTTGGGCGCGTCCTTCAGATCATCTTGCTAGCTTTTATTTTAATTCTTATCAGGGTTTGGTACCTTTCTATCATTCAAAAAGAGGAATATTTCCAACAATCTAGAAAACCTCAAAGAAGAGTCATTGTAGAAAAGGTGGAAAGGGGAACGATTCGGGACCGGTTTAATATCCCTCTTGCAATCAATAAAATCCAATATAACGCAGCTGTATGTTATGCCCAAATAAGAGAAATTCCTAAAGCAGCAGCTCGAATCAAGTATGTAACTGAGCTTTCCATTGTCCTATCTAATGAATTGAATATGAGCGCGTTGGAAATTGAAGATACCATTTACGGAAAAGCCGCTCTATTCCCACACACCCCTTTTGTCATTAAAGAAGCTATTTCTGAAAAACAGTATTTTAAACTAAAAATGTTAGAAAATAGTTGGCCAGGCATTAAAATGCTTAAAGGCTCGAAAAGAGTCTATCCTCAAGGAAAAATCGCCTCGGATGTTATCGGATTTCTAGGGACAATTTCCCAAAATGAATATCAAAATATTGCATCTGAACTTAAAGAGCTAGAAAACTACATCAAAGATAGAGAAGCTGGAAACGCTCCTTATCTACCAAAAGGATTTGCAACTCCTCTCGAAGTAAGAGAAAGATTGCTGCATCTTCAAGAAAAATCTTATACCATTTGCGACTATGTAGGAAAAATGGGAATAGAAGGAGCTTTTGATGAAGATCTTAGAGGCAATAGTGGGAAAAAGATCTACGAGGTTGATACTAAAGGAAACATCTTAAAAGAGCTTCCAGGAGCAAAGCCTTCCACAGCGGGCAAAAGAATTATTCTTAGCATCTCCTCTGAATTGCAAGAATATGCGGAAGCTCTCTTAGCTCAAAATGAATCTTGTGAAAATCCCTGGATTAAAGGGGGAGCAATTGTAGCTCTTATCCCCCAGACAGGGGAAATTGTCACACTCGCATCCTATCCCCGTTTTGATCCGAATGATTTTATTCCAACTTTTGATCCAGTTTTGAAAAAAGAACAACTTTCTAGACGACTGAATTGGATTGAAAATGAAACGCACATCCAAGAGATCTGGGATGGGATACGCCCTCTTGAAAAAGAGCGCTTTTCTTTTACAAAAGGGGCTTTTTATAATCAAACCACTCCATTAACGTGGGATAAGTATCTCGAACTTGCTCTTACCCCAAAGAGTAAAATCTACCAAGAACTACAAAAAATACCCGACATCCGAGGGGCAATTCTTTTTCAAAAAGAGGAATGTAAAAAAGAAAATCTTCTTTTAATGGATCTTTGCCGAATGCTTGTAAAAGCTGAGGATTTTTCAGAAGAACTTTTGCACTATGTGGGAGAAATTTCTCTTTCTTTGTATAAAGAACATTGCCAAAACGGGGTGGGAATTCTTGGCTACATTCGTCCACTTGCACAAAAACACTTTAAAGAAACGATTTTTGCTCAATGGAGACAAGAGCATTTCAAAGACTATTTAAAAGAGAAACGGCAAGAAGAGAAAGCAAAAAAGCGGTACGCTAAACCTTACACAGAATATTTAGACGCGCGCGAAAGAACCATGTTTTCTGAATACTGGGCTCAAAACCGCCTTTCTTATTTAGAGGCAGCATTAAAAAACCAAAAACATTCCCCTCTAAAAGAATTTTGCGAAAACCTTCCTCCCAATATTGCAAAACAATATTTGAAAACAATCCGCTCTTTTCGAGAACTCGACCGCCCTTTGCTGGGAAAATACAAAATGCTTCGCTCTCAAAACGGAGTCCAACTAGAAAAACATCTTGCCTCTGCTTTTTACCCCCTTTCAGGCTTTAGCTATGGTAGATCTCAGGCATTTAGACAATCCTCTCCTCAAGGATCTGTGTTCAAACTTGTCACTTCTTACGAAGCTCTTCGAGAAAGAGCAGAAGCTGGTGCGGAAACCTTAAATCCTCTAACTCTCATCGATGAGATCAGAAGTGAAGGAATTTCTTCTAAAGAAGGGCAATACTTAGGCCGTTTTTTAAATGGAGAAGTGATTAAAAGAAAATATAAAGGGGGAATCCTTCCTAGAAGTCACCCTAACATTGGAGAGATAGATATCACAGGCGCATTGGAAAATTCAAGCAACCTCTATTTTGCCATTATTGCTTCTGACTATCTCCAAGATCCAACCTATCTTGCTACCGCGACGAGAATGCTAGGATATGGAGAGAAAACCGGGATCGAACTTCCTGGGGAAATTGCGGGAAATATCCCCAATGATTTATCTCATAACAAAACAGGCCTTTATTCATTTTCCATCGGGCAACACTCTCTTGTTGTAACTCCTCTCCAAACAGCCCTCATGCTTTCTACCATCGCAAATCATGGGAATATGATCAAACCAAGAGTCATTAAAATGATTGCAGGCGTAGATGAAAAAGATCCTATGGACAACCTTTTTTCTGAGCAGGATTATTCTTTAAAAGAGGATCTTACACTTGCAGGAATCCAATTCCCTCTTTTTACAGAAGCAAAAGAAAAAAAACCTCGTTCAGCAGTTTATTGTCCACCGATAGAAATCAAAAGATCTCTCTTTTTTCCTGAAGAGATCCGCGATATTCTTCTCACTGGCATGCAAAAAGTAATTACCGGCCCTAAGGGCACTGCACGTCCCACAATCCTTCGAAGCATTCCTGAATATCCCCAATCGATCCGCGACTATATCAACATGCAAAACGAGCTCGTTGCAAAAACAGGAACAGCTGAGATTCTATACAGATATTCGATTGATCCTGCTATTGCTCCAACAATGGAAAACCATGTCTGGTTTAGCGGGATCTCGTTTCATCCTCCAAAGACTGGGGAAAAATGGGGAGAACCTGAACTTGTCGTAGTTGTCTATTTCCGTTTCGGAAGAGCGGGTAAAGACGGAGCTCTACAAGCAGCGCAAATTGTCAAGAAATGGAGAGAACTCTGCGCAAAACACAAAGGAACCTCTTATTTTAAAGAGGAGAAATAGTTAATAGTTTTTACAAGACCTTCTTTCAATTGAATCTTAGGGGACCAACTAAGGATAGACTTAGCCAAGGAAATATCTGGTTTTCGCTGCTTGGGATCATCACTAGGAAGAGGATGAAAGATCAGCTCAGAGTTTGAGCCCGTGAGCTCTAAAACAAGCTGTGCAAGTTCTAAAATTTGAAATTCGTGAGGATTCCCAAGATTGACGGGGCCTGTAAACGAATCCTCTGTATTCATAAGAGCAATGAGCGCGTCTACCAGGTCTTCTACAAAACAAAACGAACGAGTTTGTTTCCCTTCCCCATAAATTGTAATAGGCTCATTTTTTAAAGCTTGAACGATAAAATTTGAAACAACACGTCCATCATTGGGATGCATTTTTGGGCCATAAGTATTAAAAATCCGTCCAATTTTAATTCTTACTCCATACTGTCTATGATAATCAAAAAACAATGTTTCGGCGCACCGTTTCCCCTCATCATAACAAGAACGGATTCCCACTGGATTGACGTTTCCCCAGTAGGTTTCCACTTGAGGATGAATGTGGGGATCGCCGTAGACTTCGCTTGTTGAGGCTTGTAAAACCTTGGCTTTTAATTTTTTTGCAAGTTCCAAAACGTTGATTGCGCCATGAACATTTGTTTCAATTGTTTTTACAGGATCAAACTGATAATGGATGGGAGATGCTGGACAAGCAAGATTATAGATCTCATCAACTTCTACTTGGATCGGCTTGCAAACATCATGCCTGATCAATTCGAAAAAAGGGTGGTCTAGAAAAGGCAAAATGTTTTGTTTATTGCCTGTAAAAAAATTATCCAGACAAAGGACCTCATGCCCTTCTCCAAGCAGCCTCTCACAAAGGTGTGAGCCTACAAATCCAGCTCCGCCCGTCACCAAGATTTTTTTCTTTCTCATAATTTTGGATACATTTTACAGAATCATTCGAAATAAACAAAGAGAAGCTTTTCCTGCGGCTTGCTCCAGGAAATATATTCTTGGAGTTCTTGGAAAGGTTCATCTGAAGTGCAAACGATCAATTTATCCGCATACTTCATGTACGTATGCGCTTCTGTAGAAAAAGGAACTGCAGTGCTATAGAGAAGAATCGTATCGTATTGTTTTTTGTATTCAGAAAGAAGAGTTAAAAAATTTTCTTTTGTGAGCATCTCGGTGCCATGACGCGCAACCCCTCCTGTAGGGATATAGTCGTAAGTATTTTTGCGTCTTATAAGGCAAGAATCCATTTTCCCCATCAAGTAATGCCACAAACCTGGAACATCTTCCAAAGGGACTACCCGATCAAAGGCACATTCGATAAGCAATATTTTTTGCCCTTTTAAACTAAGAAGCTCTGCTAAAGCATGAGAAAAATTAGGGTTTTTACCTCCGATAATGGAGGTACATGAATTTGTAAAAAGAGAAACTCTGCGCAATGTTTCCAAGTCATTTTCAGCTACCTTACTTAATGAAGTAGCGCAACCAAGAGATAGCTTGCCCCCAAATACCGCGGTGGATTTTTTGATTTTCTCATATGTCACGGGCAGCCCTGCGTATAAGCCTCTAAATAGATGAAACGTATAAAGAGAGCAAGCAGAAGCTAAAGCTCCTAATAGGGAAAAGAAAAAGAAATGAGACCTCTTTGCCTTTAAAGGAGGAAGAGCTTTATCTAAAGGTTTCGAAGAAATCTGGAAAAGGTGTTGATGGACATTTTTTGTTTCCACGAGATTTGCCACCCCTTGAATCATATTTAGAGAGAGCTCTTTTTTCAATTTGAGCTGATTTTCCAGTTTCCACCTCTCTGGAAGATCTCTCATCTTATAACTCATCTCTAAAAGCTTTTGCTCGGTAAGCTGTTTTTCAAGCTTTAAAAAATTGATCGCCGCATGTTGTAAAGAAGCTGTTTTATCTTCGAGCACTTTTGCTTGGACTTCAAGTAATGCAACTGTTTGTTCAAAATGCGCAGAAAGAGCTCTTTTTTGCACAGCAGCAGTTTCTTTAATTCTTTCCATTTCTTTGATACTTCTGTTTGCACTATCATTGAGTTGTAAAGAAAGATCTACAGCCTTATTCAGAATCAGCCTTG
This sequence comes from Chlamydiota bacterium, assembly GCA_013285775.1. Classification (GTDB taxonomy): domain Bacteria; phylum Chlamydiota; class Chlamydiia; order Chlamydiales; family Rhabdochlamydiaceae; genus JABDHB01. Next base: position 6,142 of record JABDHB010000011.1, read on the forward strand.
TAGAAGGATCCTGCAATAGATCACTAAGAGAGCTAAGTTCAAAATCAGGTTCTTCCATCTGTTTGCGGATAAAAAGAAATTGTTTTATTTGTCCATACACGTGGCTTAATTCTTGCTGAACATTTTGAAAAACGTCTTGAACCCCTTGCAGGCTTATGATCGGGATATTCTCAATAATCACTGTCTGGTTATTTTTGCTTAAAGGATCAAACAATCCTTTTGCCCCTTGCATCGTTTGCAATTTTTTTAACTCTAAATCGATCTCAAATAGACGACTTAAATACCGCTCTTTAGGTCCCGCTAAAATGGCCACTTCCTGTTCAAATCCAATAAAGCCACTCTCTCCTAATTTGCTTTTTAAATAGAGTTCATACTCATTGAGATGACCATCTAATGCCATTCCCAACTCTTTTTGTCTTTGCCCTAAATAATCGATCTGCGCAGCGACAATTTCTTCATTCTCTTTTTTTAAAAACTGGCGAAACCCCTGCATAAGTTCATTTAAAAATTGTGCAGATAAATAACGATCTCTATCAGAAAACTTTAGGGTTAAAAGATTTCCATCAGTTTTTGCGTGTTGAACTTCCAGCCTCTTCCTTAAATCTTGAGTGATCTTTGGCCATGGCTGCAAAGATAAAGGGTAGAGCTTTGCCAATTTCAAATTTTTTGGAGCTTTTTCTAAAACAAATTCCCCTTTAGAAAATACAACCTTCTCCTGAAGATGCGCTTTTGCAAGAAGTTGCTTCTTATGATTAAGAAGTTCAAAACTATCGGGAGTAGAAAAAATCAGATAAAGAGCTAAAGGCTTTTCTTTTTCATAGACGACCTCTTTAAATATAAAGGGGTCTTTGCGAGGAAGAGAGAGGCCTATTTCAGCTGCCAAATTTCCATAGATGCGCGTAAATATATTTTCCGACTTCATCTTTGCCTGAAGTCCCATCTTTTGAACAACCTGATGTAAGAGGACATCAGATTCCATGACGCTTAGAGTAAAATTTTCCTGAGAAGAACTTAAAACACTTTTCACCAAATTTTTCAGATCAAATTGCTGTTCTTCCTTATCCGCTGTAGATCTAAAGCTCGCTTTCGCTAAATAAACAGGTTCCTGAAAGAATAAAAAAACCAATGCGATACTAAATCCTGTGCATAATGCAACTTTCTTAAGAGATCTTTTTCGCATAAAAAAGATTTTTCTTAAGTCAGAAAAACTTACAGCAATTTCTTCTTCAGAGATCGACATTCACTCCTACTCCTTTAAGACCTTTTAATACAAGATCAAGCCCAATAAGCGTTGGGAGAACCTGGTTCACAAACCTGTTCCATTCCGCAATCGGCGTTGCCGCAACATACACAATATCACCCGGAATAAGAAGCAGACTATCAGATGGGAGACGCATCATATGACACCAATTAAGAGTGTAAATCTTTGGGCATAGAATATTTCCTCGAATGATCTGAATGTACGATTTATTCCCTGTAAAGGGGATCCCCTTAGCTTCTCCTATTGCTTGTCTTAAAGACATAAAACCGTTCGGGACATCGATCACCCTCTCTAATCCCACTTCTCCTAATACCATAAGTGTCGAAGCAGAAGGCTCTGCAATATAGACCTTGTCACCACCACGCATCACAATGTTTTGATTCATGTCCCCTTCTTTAACAAGCTTATAAAGGTCAACAGGAAGCAAGCAATTATCCCTTACTACATAGCTTTTAAAAAAATTGGCTCCAGGAGGAACTTTAGCAAGGGAGAGGATTTCAAAAAGACGTTTCTTTCCATCTACTGGAATGGTTGATGTTTCTACAAGTCCTAAAAGTTCTACTTTTCGCTCTCTTCGATCTTTGTAAGAGAGAAAAATATCTATATCTTTAATTTGAGTATGATATTTTTCTCTTATTTTTGCTCGAGCAGTCTCCACATCAAGATTTGCAACTTCTATAGGTTCAAGATCAGGAAGGGAGATTTTCCCATCACTCACCGTAAACCCAATCTTCTCATTGACCTGATCGATCGAAGTTACAAGATCAGACCTTGTCGGATGATAGAGGACTATATTTAAAACATCTCCCTCGTGAATGAGATCTTGATAATCATCTAAGAGTTCACAAGAAAGAGGATCATAACACTTCCCTTGCATCTCTAAAATAGAGAATTTACCCTCGCGAATCTTATAAGAATCCATGACAAATTCATCTGCTCCAAGAACATCCTTCCCGCAATAAGGAGGATTGGAACAGCTCGAGAGAAGAACGCTTAAGCATAGTAGAAGCAATTTAATCATAAAATCGATACTATAGTGAGATGAAGATTTTTATTACAGGTATAGCAGGTTTTATTGGTTTTCATCTCGCATTATTTTTAAAAGAGCGAGGAATTTTCGTTATGGGCTGCGATAATTTTAATTCCTACTACGATCCAGCCCTTAAAAGAAAACGGGTATCACTCCTTGAAGATATAGAAGTGATCGATGCAGATATCAATCAATTTCCGGAACATCTTTTAGATAAATATCAAATCACACACATCATCCATTTAGCTGCGCAAGCAGGTGTGCGTTATTCCATCACACATCCAGAAAAATATGTCGACTCTAACTTAACTGGATTCACCCACATTTTAGAAATATGCAGAAAGCATCCCCAAATTAAATTAATCTATGCTTCCTCTTCTTCTGTTTATGGTTTGAATAAAAAAATCCCCTTTTCAGAAACCGATCCTACCGATCATCCCGCAAGTTTTTACGGCGCAACAAAAAAATGTAACGAAATTTTGGCCCATTCCTATCATCATCTCTATGGAATTTCTTGCACAGGACTCCGTTTTTTTACTGTCTATGGCCCGTGGGGAAGACCCGACATGGCTTATTTTTCCTTTACAAAAGCGATCCTCGAAGGAAAATCGATTTCTGTTTACGGCAATGGGGAGTTAAAACGGGATTTTACCTATATCGATGATATTATTCGGGGAATTAACGGGGCAATTGAGCTTAGCCCTCCTTGGGAAATCATCAATCTAGGAAACAATAAGCCTCAGACAGTCAATGACTTAATTTCTATTATTGAGAGAGAAACTGGGAAAAAAGCAATCGTAGAATACCTTCCAAAACCCCCAGGCGATGTCGACACAACCTATGCCGATATCTCAAAAGCCCAAAACCTCCTCAATTTTTCCCCTTCAACTTCTCTAGAAGAAGGCATTTCCCAGTTCATCCAGTGGTATTCCAGAAATTATCTTGAGCTCCCCCCTCACCATTAATATTAGGTACGCTCAAATAAGATTAACGCAAAGACGCCAAGTCGCAAAAACGCAAAAAGAAATTAAATTATATATAAAATCTTTTTGCGTCTTTGCGATTTGGCGTCTTTGCGTTAAAAAAGCACACGTAACTTTTTGCCAACCACAATATGGATAACAGAATAATCTCAATGTCTTATTATAAATTAGTTGCGTAAAAAAATTCCTTTGCTTAAGGTGAGCTTAAAAACAGGAGTGTGTTAAATGAGGAAATTTCTTCTTTTATCGTTAGCATTTATGAGTGGAAGTTTTGCAGATGAGCAAATTCAAATGACACCATCTGATGCTTGCTGCGAAATGACAACATGTAGAGATTACATGGGAACAAAATTCGAAGTTGGAGTCAGCTATTACTATTTTCAGTCATCGGTATTAAGAGATATCTATGATAATGGCGCTGCAAATTACCGCGCATCTATTTCCCAAAACATTTGGAATAATTTAGACTTATGGGCTGGCGCTAGCTACCTTCATAAAAATGGAAAATCTCTGAATGCTCATGAGCGTACGAGCATCCAAATTGTTCCTGTAAGCCTTGGACTCAAGTACATTTTACCTTTAAACTTATCCTGCGTTGATCTCTATTTAAATGGCGCGTTTAAATATTTCTTTTTTAAAACGCACGATCATTCAGATTTCGTCAAAGAACATCGTCACAAAAGTGGTTTAGGTGGTGTTTTTGGAGCAGGAAGTTATTTCAATGTTTCTAAACACTTCTTCTTAGACTTGTTTGTTGATTATTCCTTTAAACACATGCACTTCTCGAATGCTCAGCCTAATATTACAGGGCATAGCCTACAAATTGGTGGATGGGACTTCGGCGGTGGCCTCGGTTATCAGTTTTAAAACCTTGGGAAGATAATCGATAATGTCTGATGCTACAACGCAGTGGGAGGTTTTTTCTTCCGCTGCGAATTCTCCCGCAATTCCATGAATATACACTCCAAGTGACGCAGCGACATACGGAGTCGCTCCCTGAGCTAAGAAAGCAGCGATTACGCCAGTTAAAACATCGCCCGATCCTGCAGTTGCCATCCCGGGATCTCCTCTCGGAATAATTAGAGGAACTTTTCCTGGGTGTAAAATAAATGTGGGAGCCCCTTTTAAAACTACTGTCACATTTCTTTTCTCTACAAATTCTTGAGCCGCTTCAAGGAAAATAAGATCGTTAGCATATTTTCCCGCTAAAAGTTTTTCCATTTCTCCATGGTGAGGAGTTAAAATCGCATGAGGAGGGAGTTTTCCTGGAAGAAAAAACAGAGCATCTGCATCAATCACGCAAGGAAGGGTCACATGTTCCAAAAGAGAAACGATGATCTCTTTCGCTTCTGGAGTCCTTCCTAAGCCTGGACCAATGAACAGAGCTTTTGCACGTTTTGTTTCTTCAAAAATTCTGTCTTTACTAACTTTTTCATGAATGATTTCTGGGTGATCGACTGTAATGTCGTCAAAATGAAAAAGACGAACAATTCCCGCTCCAGAACGGAGTGTTGCAAAAGAAGAAAGAAGCGCCGCGCCACTCATCGAAGAAGATCCTGCCACAGCTACAACGTAACCCCTTTGGTATTTATGCTGATCCCTTTTTATCTCAGGGATGTACTGCTTGATCTCTTTTTCATTAATAAGTTCTGCTACGGGGCACGCCTGATCAATTGCTTCTGACGGTAGTCCAAAATCGACACCGATAAGTTTTCCCACATGATTCCATCCATCTCCGATAAAAAATTCTATTTTTGGAAGACCCAGATAAATTGTCAATGTCGCATGAATTTCTAGAGCAGAAGGGATATCAATAGCAATAATAGGGATTTTAGATCTGTTAGCTCTTTTGATTGCATCCAAGAGAATTCCTTCAGCTTTGCCATGGAAACCTGTACCTACAAGCCCATCTAAGATTACTCCCGTTTCAACTTCGGGAAATTTATCAGTAATAATCACTCCGCCTGCATCCTTAAACCTTTGATGCTGGAGTTTGCAAAGAGAAGAACATTCCTCTAACGGATAAAAATAAAATGCTGTAACTAAAAATCCTTTTTTGATCAGCATGACGCCAGCAGCAAAAGCATCTCCCCCATTATTGCCTTTACCAACAAAAAGGGTCACAACTTTATCTAAATCACGGGCAGTCACAAAATCTTCTGTACGAGCAGCTATTCCCTTTCCCGCATTTTCCATAAAGGCCCTTTCATCATAGCCTTTTTCAATGCGTGCCATCTCGCTAGAAGACACTACCTTCATAAATGCTCTTCTTTAATAGCCCTTTGAAGGAGAGATCGTACAGCATCTTGAGGATTGAGATTTTCATAAATGATAGACACAACTGCTTGAGAAATAGGAACAGCAATACCCGCTTTTTTTCCAAGCTGCAGAGCTGAAACGCATGTATAAGCTCCCTCTACAACCATTCCAATTTTTTCTTTTGCCTCATCGGGTGTTAATCCTTCAGAAATCAGCCTTCCAAACATGTAATTACGAGAGAGTTTAGAAAGGCATGTTACGCAAAGATCTCCCATTCCTGCCAGACCATTTAACGTTTCAGGTTTGCAATCTTTAGTAACTGAAAGCTTTTTAATTTCATGTAACCCACGGGTCATAAGCGCAGCTTTTGTATTATCACCAAAGCCAAGGCCATCAGAAATTCCACAAGCAATTGCCATAATATTCTTCATGGCTCCACCAAAACAAACCCCGTTCATATCAGCATTGGGATAGACTCTAAAAAAGGGAGAATTAAAAATATCGCCTACCTTTGCCATAAGGGAAGGATCATAAGCAGAACACACAACAGAAGTGGGTAATTTCTGAATCACTTCTTCCGCATGGGATGGCCCAGAAAGAGCGCTGATCTGATTTTTTGTATGCTCTCCTAAAACTTGTTTTATAACTTCAGGTAGGAGAAGACCGCTATTTTGTTCAATCCCTTTTGAAGTGATTACGATAGGGCATTTTACACCGCCTGCTGAGAGCACTTGTTCAAACACAGGTCTTATTCCCATCGATGTTACAGACTCGATGATAAACTCGATCCCATCGAGCGCTTGTTTTAAATCGCTCGTAAAAGTCACCCGATCATCTGCTTTGAACTTAGGAAGTTTGGGATGCTCTCTTTTCTTTGAAAGGGTTTTTGCAAATTCTGGATTAGAGGTCCAAAGAACAACATCATGTCCATTGGACGCCAATAATGACGCCAGGCAAAATCCCCATGTACCCGAACCCAAATATCCAATTTTCATTGTGTAAACCTTTTTTACTTTATGGTATCACATTTAGCAAAATAGAAGAAAGGAGATCAGTCGAAACAAACGATGAATGATGTAGTAGTTTTTAGATTTTGTTCGAAACTATATTTTTGGTGTTTTAGCGATGAATAGACATGTCGGGTGACATGCGCTTACGCCATGTCCCCAGCGACCCCCCTTGAGCCTTGCCTCGCTGCGCCAAATCATGTGCTCGAAAGCGGGGTGGGCAAAGCCCTACACCCGCACGCTGCGCTTTTCTGTGCTACGATTTTGCTTTGCGATCCAAGGCCGCCGGCTGCTCGTGCGCTCCTCCCCTGCTTCGCGGGGCCCCTCCACGTCATCTCACAGAACTATCTTTTTCTCTCATGTAGAGTCTTAATAAGTTTTCAGGGAGCTCCCAAGAATGGCTCTGCAATGCGACGAGAGAGGGGCCCCGCAACCGAGACGAAGTCCGGCGGGGAACGAACGCTCATTGCAGCCAATGGCCCCAGATCGCAAAGCAAAATCGTAGCACAGGAGAGGCTCCAGCCGTGCGGGTGTAGGGCTTTGCCCACCCCGCCTCCGAGCACACGATTTGGCAAAGCGAGGTGGGGCTCAAGGGGGCAAGCGGGGGACTAGCCGCAGGACTTGTCCCCGACATGTGTATGGGTGGTCACAGTAAGTTTTGACTTAATATATATTCTACTCTCTATTCTTCTTTCATTCATTACTCATCGTTCATGAGAGCTTGTTCGACTTTTGCGATGTCTTCGGGAGATTTTAGAGGGCAGAACACCTCGTTGCGCGGATAGAGGAGAACACTAGTTTTTTCAGCGTAATCGAGAAGATCAAAAATATACTTTTCTTGTTTCTTGCTAGAATGCCACGGCAATTCAACGTTGGCAATTTTTTCGATGAACTCAAAACTGAAGGAGAAAAGGCTGATATTTGCTACTGTGCAGTCTATTTTTTGAGAGCTGCTAAGTTCTGAATATTCGATTACTTTGATTCGATGATTTATTTCAACAACAGCACCTACTTTCTCTTCAGGATCTAGTTTAGGTATGCATTTCAAAGTCACTTCATCATTTTTCCTTTTATGAAAGCCACATAGGTTTGGATCAAAGGGATCTGCAAGAGGATTGTCCACAAGGATAGTAGTGAGTTGTTCTACACCCTTCTCTTTCCATTTTTTCCAAAGTCCCGAATGATAAAATAAAGATAACGCCTCTCCATTTCCCGTAGGAGCTTTTTGAGTAATCACTTCTGGATAGAAATTGTGGTGATGTAAATACTCGACAGTTTTTTCATGATTTGGACCCGATGTCATCACCACAACAGGCAATCCTGGTTTTATTTTTTCAAAATGGATTTGAAAAAGACTCTTTTTAAGTGTAGGCAAAAGAAACGTTCCTTTAGGCCCATCAAACCCAAGTCGTGAACCTATCCCCCCAGCAAGAATTAAAGTTCCAACCTTACCCTCAGCAATGAGTTTTGTCCCAAGCGTAATATCTTCTTTATTCCCAGAATTTTCAAATTTCATTAAGGGCTTCATAGACCTCTTCTACTTTTATGGAATGAATATTTTTGTTTTTCCCAATTAAAGGAAGATGTTTCAGCTCCAGATTAGGAGAGGAAACATTTTGTTTTAAAACCCCCTGCTTAGGATCTGCCCATAGGGAAACAATTTTTATTGGAAAGGCTTCATCGATGTAATACATCATCGATAAAACTCCAGAATCAGGAACAACTAAATGGGAGCAATGATTTTTAATAATAGAAAGCATTTCAAAAAGGGTTGTCTTCCCTCGTAAATCGACGATATTATCAAAGGGATAAATAGGCGTTTGGCTAAACCCAAATAACAAAATAGGGCGATCTTTCATTTTTTCAAAAAGCTGATTCCAATGATCGCTGTTCCAGTTTTTTTCATAACCATAACTCGTTTCACTATGCACATGAACGCCTAGATATTTACCGTGAAGATGAAACTTTTCAGATAGAGAATCCCACTCTTGTTTCCAATAGAGTTTGGGAACAAGTTTTCCCAGTTGCCATCTAACCCACTGCGTAGGATCTGCATTTTCTAAAATGAGATCGTACCCTGCTTTAACCTCTTGAGAAAGAATAAAAGGGATTCCCCGCTTCCACGAAGGATCGACAATCACCTTCCCTTCATTTAACATTTCAAACCCTTGGGCAAGATCAGCTCTTGTTAAAAACGTGATTTCAGCATGAGGAATAGTTTCCCTAATTCTATAAACAAGCGCATAGATACCCAAAGGGATATCGCCAAGACCCCGATTCCAGGTAATCAAAACCTTTGTACCGCTACTTTGTTTTAAAAGGCGATCCAAGGGATTTGGCAAACAAAGCAGTTTGAATTTCTTGAAAAACTTCATCAGATTCAATCCTTTTCATACAGCGAAAATCAATGGGACAGGTTCTTTGATAACAGGGAGAACAATCTACATGTTTATGGATCACTTTTCCTGTTCGGTAAGGACCCGTGACAATTTCACTTGTCGATCCAAAAAGAGCCACTACAGGCGTTCCAAGCGCATCACCAATGTGCATAGGGCCACTATCATTTGTAAGTAAAACGTTGCAAATCGAAATCAGAGCGGCAAGCTCTCTTAAAGAAGTCATAGCAGCTAAATTGATCACTCTCGAGGGAAGATCTTGACAAATCTCTTTTACAAGAGACGCAGAAGCCTGATCACCAAAATAAACAACGAAAAGATCCTTATCTTCCAAAAGCCTTTCGGTGACTTCTCTAAACCGTCTTGGAAGCCAACATTTAGCAGAACCATAGGTTGCACCTGGATTAATTCCAATGACTTTACTTTGCTCAGATACTCCATGTTGCTTTAAAAGTTGGCGAGCCCTGAACACTTCTTCTTCAGAAAGAAATAAACGGGTAGTTGATTCAGAAAGAGGAATTCCAAGAGGCAATAAAAGCTGCTTATACGTTTTCACCAAATGCTGTTCATGCAAATTTACAGGTAAAGGAACCCCTGGCGAAAGCAATAAAGACCTTCCATTACAAGCATACCCCAAACGATGTTTCACCTTACCAAACCAAAACCACAGAGCGGAAGAAAACGAATGAGTAAGAAGAACGCCTAAATCATAATTTTCTTTTTTTAAGCGCTCAATGATTGCCTTCTTTTCAGCACGCGGACCAAACTTCTCTCCTTTACAAAAATAAAGAAGCTGATTGATTTCAGGATCTTCTCGAAGAAGATCGCATAACGGAGATCTGCACATTGCCGTAATTTTTGCATTGGGGTACGCATTTCTTAAATCGGTGAGAACAGGTGTTGCCATTACAAGATCCCCAATCCAATTGGGCATTCTTACGATGATATTTTTTGGATCTAAATTTCCCGTCATCCCTCTAAAATATAGATAAAACAAAAAAGGATAAACTAAAAAAAGAGTTTTTCGCTTATAAAAGTACCAATGACTATTATTTTAGGAATCGACCCAGGAACCCATATTACAGGATATGGGGTAATTCAAATAGAAGGGCAACAGCAAAAGCCTTTAGATTTTGGGTGTATTCGTCCACCCAAACACTATACCGCTGCGGAAAAATATCTTGCTATCTTTGAGGGGATCGATGCCCTTTTAGAAAAATTTTGTCCAGTTGCCGTGGCAATCGAAATGCAATTCTTTCATAAAAACGCCCAAAGCGCTCTCAAATTGGGAATGGCAAAAGCAGCCGTGCTCATAGCCGCAGCAAGGAAAAAAATCCCGATTTATGAATATGCCCCTCGAAAAGCAAAACAAGCAGTTGTTGGCAACGGAGCTGCAAGCAAAGAACAAGTTCAAAAAATGATTCAACTTCTTCTCAAACTTTCCTCTCCCCCAGAACCGCAAGATGCCGCTGACGCTCTTGCCTTAGCTCTTTGCCATGCAAACTCATTAAAATTTAAAGGAATCACACTAAGCCTATGATGATAGAATATATAAAAGGTATTTTAACTCAAGCAACTCCCAATAAAGCAACTATTGAAATCAATGGAATTGGGTACTCTTTTTTTATCCCCTTAAGCTGTTTTAGTAGACTTCCTCAAATAGGTTCAGACGTCCTGCTTTATGTATACACTGTGATCCGAGAAGACGCCCATCAATATTTTGGATTTCTCAACAAAGAAGAAAGAGATCTTTGCGAAACCCTTACTTCTATTTCAGGAATCGGCCCTAAGACTGCTGTAGGAATCATTGGGAATATAGAAGCTCAAACTTTATCCCGCGCCGTTTTAAGCGGAGATGTACTGACCCTTTCAAAAATACCAGGGATTGGCAAAAAAACAGCCGAAAGATTGATCGTTGAACTAAAAGACAAATTAAAAATTTCAGAACTACAAAGTACCCTCACGCCTTCCTATGCAGATGCCGTGAATGCACTTGTCCGTTTGGGCTATTCTGCGCAACAGTCTCAAAAAGCGATCCAATCGGTCCTTGACAGCTCAAAAAAAGAATTGGATTTACCGACGTTAATTACTTCCGCTTTAAGAACTATAAATATATAATTCTTCTCTATGGCGGAATTTATTCATGAATCTTATATACCTGGCGAAACAATTGCAGCAATTGCTACTCCTCCTGGAGAAGGCGGCGTTGCAATTATTCGGATTTCAGGGAATAACGCAGTAGGCATTGCGGAAAAAGTTTTTTCCGGTCCCGTTCGCTCTTACAAAACCCATACAGCCCATTTTGGAAAAATCACAGATGTTGATGAAGTGATCCTCCTTCCCATGCTTGCTCCCCGCTCCTACACAGGAGAAGACACGGTAGAGATTCATTGCCATGGAGGGAGCCTAATTACCAAAAAAGTTTTACAAACTGTGCTCGATGCAGGGGCAAGACCTGCGAAACCTGGCGAATTTACGTTTAGAGCTTTCATCAACGGCAAATTAGATTTAACACAAGCAGAGGCAGTCCAAGAACTGATCCACGCAAAGAACGATTTAGCTCTTCATGCTGCAGGAAACCAACTCTCAGGCGCTCTTTCTCTCAAAATCTCTTCTTTTCAAAAAGAACTTGTAGATATCGCAGCAAATTTAGAAGCATGGGTTGATTTCCCAGAAGAAGATCTCGAAATTGAAAGCATGGAAGATTTGATTTTCTCTCTTACCCAAATCAAAGATAAAATCACAAAACTTATCACAACCTTCGATGAAGGAAAAATTGTCCACGACGGGTTAAATCTCTGCCTTGCGGGCTCTCCCAATGTCGGTAAATCTTCTTTAATGAACGCACTTTTAGGTTTTGACCGGGCAATTGTCACAAACATCGCTGGAACCACGCGCGATCTTTTAGAAGAAGAGATCAGACTTGCCGGCCTTCATTTCCGTTTAATAGACACCGCAGGCATTCGAAAAACAGAAGAAGTGATCGAAAAAGAGGGGATCAAAAGAAGCAAACAAGCCATTAGCGATGCTGACCTCATTTTACTCGTGATGGATGCCACAAAACCGATCGATGAAGAACTTGTCTGCTCCATTCCAAAAGAAAAAACCATCCTCATCTGGAACAAGATCGATCTTCCCCATTCGATCACCTCAGAGCTTGATTTTGTTCAGGCATATGTTTCTGCAAAAACAGGAGAAGGACTTGAACTATTAAAAGAGCTGATTCAAAAAATCGTCTGGCAAAAAGGAGTCCCTTCGAAAGAAGAAATTGTCATTACAAATCTCCGCCATTTCCAAGCTTTAAAAAATGCCCTCACCTCTCTAGAAGCCTTGATCAAGGGTTTAAAACAACAAGTCTCTCCAGAATTTTTAAGCTCCGACATGCGAAACACCCTCCTCGAGCTTGGAAAGATCCTTGGAACAAATATCACAGAAGATATCCTTTCAGCAATATTCTCAAAATTCTGCATTGGCAAATGATAATCGGGCTCGCACGCGTTAAGCTAAGCTCAGGTTTTTATTTTTTGAGCTGTTATGCCAAAGCCATTTATGCTCTTTTTTAACGCAAAGAAAGAGGAGAAAGAAAAGAAAACGCAAAGGATAATTTTCGTTCGCTATTTTAAGACAGCAAGTGATCTAATAAATTCACAAGCTATTTTTCTCTTGCTATCTTAAAGTAGCGAACAAAAATTATCTTTTGATTGAAGGAAGATAAGAGAAAAATTACCTGCTAAGTAAGTTACAGCTTTGACTAAAAGTAGGTTTTATTTAAGCGATTAGCTCCTTTTGACTTTTCTTCAATTAAGGCAAAGCCCTGGAAATTCTCCAGAAAGCAACTAAATGAGTTGTATCTGAATGTTTTTTGCTTTCTGAAGAATTTCCAGGGCTTTGCCCTTTGCGGATTCTTTTCTTTCTCCTCTTTCTTTGCGTTAAAAAATAGCATAAAAAATTTGAGCATAATTAGAAATTGACGTATTGTTGCTATGTTAACAAAAATGGCCAAAACATCCTTGAACTCGAACTCAATATGCTAAGTCTTTTATTCCCATTAAACTTTTTTAATAAAAACCAATAGCAAATGACAAAGAAAGAACGTTCAAAAATTGTTCAAGAACTGTTAGAGAAATTCTTTCCTAACCCTGAAATCCCTTTGAAACACAAAGATCCTTACACCCTTCTTATTGCTGTGCTTCTTTCTGCACAATGCACAGATAAAAGAGTGAACCTGGTCACACCCTATCTCCCTTCCTCACCCAAAGAAATGGTGAAACTGACCATCCCTGAAATTGAAGCTATCATTAAAACTTGTGGGCTTTACAAAACAAAATCGAAAGCCATTTGGAATCTCTCAAAAATTCTCATTGAAAAATACAAAGGGAACGTTCCAAAAACTTTTGAAGAACTCGAAGCGCTTCCCGGTGTCGGCCACAAAACAGCTTCTGTTGTTCTCACACAAGCTTTTAACTTGCCTGCTTTTCCAGTCGATACTCACATCCATCGCTGCGCCAAACGCTGGGGGCTTTCTACCGCAAAAACAGTTACCCAAACAGAAGCCGACCTTAAAAAACTTTTTCCTAAAAACATCTGGCACAAGCTCCATCTCCAAATCATCTACTACGCCCGCACCTACTGTACAGCTAGAGCGCATGTTGTTGATAAATGCCCCATCTGCCACAAACTAGTTTAGAAACCCAAAGTTCAGGTTAAAAAGCGATGCATGTCGATGATGCGGTAAAAATAGCGTCGTTCTTCCAATGAAGGACTCACGCCACCGATATGGAATAAAACAGGCACAGCTGCATATCCTCTAGGGATTGCCAGACTTTTAATTTTCTTTTCCATCTCCTCGATAACTTCACAACCTACTTCACGATTATGAAACTTGAATTCACATAAAAATAAGTTATTCGTAGTAGTTTGGATAAGATAATCAACTTGGCAACCTTTGCGTGATTTAGTTGGTCTTTGTAAATAGGGATTATCCGCAACAATATCTTGGCTTGAAATCCCAATGGCCTTACAAAGAAGAGCGCGGTTTTGAAGGAGGAGACTTTCAACCTGAAAACCGTAACCTCCTTCACTTGGTTTCATTCCAGATGCAATATATTTCACGTGAAACCGTAAAAAACAATCGCTCAGTCGATAAAGCGCCTGCTTTGCTTGTTTTTTTGTTTTCAAAGACCACTGGGCATGCTTAGTGACGAAACCGGCTATAATAAGATCCTCTATTCCAGTACTTATTACACCGCTGTCTGCTAGGTCGGCAGCTTCTCGAATTTCTTTTAGAGTTTTCATACCATCAGCTAAAGCATGTATAATCTTTTGGTGCAAGGTGCCACGAGTATTAAATAAGTCATGGAAAATCTTTTTGAATTCATCGACAAATAATCCTCCTGTGGCAAAACACAGCCTCTCGATATTTTCCTCTGCCATTTGCTCCGAATGAATATGTCTTAAATACCAAGGCACACCTCCCATTACCGCTAAAAGTTTGTACATTTCCAACCCTGTCCCTTTAAATCCAATTTCTTTGATAAATTGTCCGCATTCAGGAAGCGATAAAGGCTGCAAATCAATTTTTAGAGAGATACGGCCAAATAAGGCTGTATTCTGTATAACGTTTTCTTCAATCCAGGTGGACACTGAACCGCATAAAATAAGGATCCAGGGGCGGTCTTGGGTTGCTATAGCATCCCACCAAATTTTTAACTTTCCTATAAAAGTTGGATCTTCTTCACCCATCCAAGAAATTTCATCAAATAAAATCAATGTGGGCTCAGATGTCAAATAGTGCTCTAAAGCATAAAATGCATCAGACCAATTATGAAACGTCATTAAAGGCAACTTGAAATGGCGTGATAGCTGGTAGGCAAAGGCATCGCGCTGATCTTGCGCTGTTACCTTCTTTTCAGGTGCAAGCCCTGAAAATGGGATAAAAACGCGCCCTTTGCCACATTCCGAAGCAAGGCGACTTTTTCCTATACGCCGCCGGCCTCGAATGACAACAAGAGAAGGAGATTTTAGTCCTGCCAAAGCCTCAAAAGAGGCCATTTCTTTTTCGCGTCCAATAAATTTCATCATCTTACGCAAATTATACACATTTTAGAATTTGCGGAAAAGACATAATTATTAAAGATGCGCAATATCACAAAATAACCTTTTCATTTATAAGAGGTTATATAATTTTAAAAAGGGGAATTATTGACAAATGTCCCATCTGCCACAAACTCAAGATTTTTCTTAAAAAAAATTTCGAAGATCTCCTTCGTCGATCTTCAGAAAACCAAAAAAAACAAGGGGACCAAATCCCTTCTTCCAATGCCCAAGTGATCAATACCCAAGTGCCGGGAACTTCCGCAGGGCCAAAACAACGAAGCGCCCGCTGCCAGAGACATAGAAGCAGTGGAGGATGTCGTCGACAGCCGGGGCGCGGGAGGCGGAGCCTCCAAGGACCATCAAGCGATCTCCAGCCTCAGTTGTTTCAGGGGAACGTGCCCAGTCATCTTTTAATAAAGATTTTCCGGAAGCGTTGAAGAGAATTTCTACAAACATTGCTTGACAAGCTGATGCAATTTGCCAATGACCGCGGCCATTACTCTTAATAAATTCTTCTTGATCACCTGGACCTGCAAAGTGCTTTCCTCTACTTTCTTCGACGACAACTACATGGTACCAACCTGACAAGCCCAAGGACTCTCTTCCTATACTAGCTTTTTCTGCTTCTGAAATGTGATTTAGGTAATATCCGAAATTGGATCTGGTTATGTTGCGGTTAACTTTCTGTAGCGTATCTAGACAGAGGGTTTCGCCATTTAGAGTTTCAGGGAAACATACTGCCCATTTTTGGCCTTGAAAAGGGCAAGGTTCGTTTGGGATCTGAGTTGGGAGTAAAGCTGGCATTGGACCAGGGTCTATACCTGCAAGTCTCATGGCTCTCTCTCCAAAATAGGGTTCCATGTACATCTGTCTGGGATTACGATGAAACGGGGCCATGGGAGGAATCTCTTCAGAGGGGGTTTTGCCTCGATATTCTTCAATTAAGTCTAAAATTCTATCATTGCTAATTCTTTCAGCGTAATTAGGAGGAATTGCTATGTCAGAAGCTTCTTCAGCAGTTGTTAAGGCTTGCCTCACACAACGAGGAGCGTACATGATATGTCTTTGTTTAGCCATTTGTGTGAATTCGTTTTGCGCTATTTGTCCGTACAGAATAACACTATTGCGA
>JABDHB010000012.1 GCA_013285775.1 Chlamydiota bacterium
GGCAGCTAGAAGAGGTTCTTAAAGGGGTTTTGGGAAAGGATGGAGTTGTTTTAATTACGGCTCCTAAGAGGTCAGGAAAATCTTCCCTTCTGCAAGAGACTTTAAAAAATTATGCTCATGTCAGTTTAAGCGATTTGTTTGCGCGTCATCTCGCAGAATCAGATCCAGTTTTATTTCTTAAAACATATCAGCCACCTTTGGTGATTGAAGATATTCATTATGTTCCTTCGTTAATAAAACATCTTGAAGGGAAATATATTATCACAGGCTCTCAGACAAAAGAAGTTTTAGAGATGAAGGGCGGTGCCACTCATTTAGAGCTTTATCCATTGAGTTGGAAAGAAATTTCCACTGTAGATCCTTATGATCAAATTCAGTGTGCACAGCAAATGATTAAAGGGTTTTATCCCGAGATGCATTTATGTCATGCATCTTATCTTTCCATGTATATGGAAAGAGAAATTCAATCGATGAGAAGTGTGCACGACCTAAAGAAGTTTCATCGCTATTTAGTTGAGCTTGCAACATGCGTAGGAAAGATTTTGAATCTTAGTGAGATTGCAAAGAAGTGCAACATTTCTCAAACGACAGCAACAGATTGGCTTGAATTGCTTCAAATGACTTCAATGATCTATTTACAACAGCCTTACACAAAAAATCTTGTTAAGCGTGTGATTAAGTCTCCAAGACTTTTTTTTGTAGATACAGGGATTCTTTGTTATCTTCTGTATATCCGAACTCCCGAGCAGCTGATCCATTCTCCCTTTGTAGAACAGATTTTTAAGAACATGGTTATAATGGAGAAGGTTAAAGAGTTTGCGCATCAGGAGTGTAATGGCCTTATTCACTACTACAAAACGAATAATGGGCTTGAAATTGACCTCCTTATCGATTTAGGAAAATACTTCAATATTTACAATATTAAGTATTCATCTTCACCCAGTGGACAGTCCACACATAGCCTTGCATATTTCAGAAACAAGTACTCAGTTAAAAAAGCTGCTCTATTGAATTTACAAAAAGAGGAGACTTTACTTTCAAACGGAATTGCCGCAAAACACTGGTTCGACCATTGAATAGCCGGTTATTTTTTCGAGAACTCCAATAGGAGATTTTTCTGGTTCAATAAGGGCATTTTTAGGAACAATGATGGTTTGTTCAAGCGCGTATTGACCTGCAGTGGCTGCGTGAGAAACTTGATCCGTAAAAACGGCCCAGCAGCAGTTTGGGGGAAATTCCCAGTAATCTTTTTTACAATTTTTTTGAAAATCTTCATTCTCTTTTAAAAAATTATGTAGATTTAGCATGAAAAGATCATAAGGAGAGCGGAGAGTAAAAGGGATTCCCATCGCTTTTGCTGCTTTCATTGATTGAGAGACAAGAGGATTTTTTTGCTTAGGAAAAGGAACTTTGTTACCACCAAATTGTTTTGCTAAATCTGCAAAACCATCTGTAGTCATCCAATGTCTTTTGTCTGTCGGATTGATATTAGTAAAAAAACGGAGGATCCGGCCACCATGCATCGGGCGAGAGGGAAAGGAGTCGACATGCAAAAGATCGTTGCGCGCGCGTATACGGAGTTTTCTCCCTTTTTCTTGAAAAGGTCTAAAGCTTGCATAGTCGAGTTTCCATTTAGTTGCATAGGGGGAAAGTAGATAAGAAAGAAACGTAGTTACCCTTACAGAGTAATTGCGCATGATCTCTAAAAGTTCTGCTTCTTGCGCATCAGAATCTTTAACGAAGTTTGTAATTTTATTTGATTGAGGTTTGTAGGCGATGTTTTTTCGGTTGCCTGCTCCCGATTGTTTTTGGGCTAATAAAAAATCTAATTCTTTTTGAGGGAAATCAAATGGAGGCTTAGAAAAGAAAAGGATATTTCCATTTTCAAGCTCTTTGCAAAATTTATCCCCTGGATTAGTCAAATCTTCAATGTTAATTAGCTTTGTCATCTGGAATCCCTAATTTATAGTTCAGATAACTATAAAGTTCAGGGCTTTTATCTGCCAGCCATTCTTTGAATAACTCTAGCTTCTTCGTTTCCAGTTGCGATCCTTTCGAAAAAGATCCTACATCAATCTCGATTGCTTGGTTTCCAATGAAACCGATGTTTGTTTTGATATTGAAATCTCGATCAGCAATCCCTTTCTCTTCCTTTTCTTTGATAAGAGCAGCAAGAGAAGCCAAACATTCTTTTGCGGCATCGAGATTCTTTTCTCGAAGATGTTTTTTAATCGTGGTGTAAGAGGGTGAAGCTTTTTTCTGGAGAATGAAATCGGTGATATCTAAATCTATTTGGTGGAGTATTCCTAGATTGTCATAAAGAGTGAGTTTCTTTTTAAAATCATTTGTTTGGTTCAAGTGAACATAGAGAAGACCTGTTGCTTCTTTAAGTTCTTCCAAAGCAATTTTACAACTATCGAACATAAAAGAAGATTGATACACGCGCTTTTCAATGAGATGTTTTCTATAATTATCCAAAGGACCGAGGGTTACTTGATTAAACCAGTTCCAAAGACGGATATGATGTTGTTTGAAGAATTTTAGCACAGTTGTTCCATCTTGGCTGACAAAGGCGTAGCATTGACCTCCTTTGCTTAGAAAGTAAAAGGGTTGATCGAGAGTCGATTGAATAGCAGGTGTCAGTTCACTTACAGGCCCATGTGCATTTTGACCTGCAATTTTATAAGCCATAAATCCGCGCGTCTGCTTATGGCAAAATCTTTCGACTGCCACGATAGCTGCTACAAAGAAGAGAATCTTTAAGGTTTTTTTGAAAGGAATAGGGTTATCTCTCTTTTTTTGCGCTCCATCTTAACAAAAATAAGCCGGAAAGTATCGCCTAAAATAAAGTTTTTTATGTTGAATCTTTTTTCAAAGGTGGTGGGATTTATGGGATCGTAAAGGAATAGGCAGCCCATTTTTTCTTCCTCGGCTAGATCTTTAGAAATTTTTTCAAGAGAGATCACACTTGTATCATCAATAAAATCAGCAGAATAGAGTAACCTAACGAGGAAAGGTTTTTTGGATTTTTCTCTGGGAATAAAAAAATGGATATCGGGGAACTGGCACATTAAGAAAAAAATATCTTGAATTTGAGCGTTTGGCAAAATAAGCATTGTCTGCTTGTTGAGGAGCTGTTCCCCTTCCACTTTGATCTTATAAAAAGGTCTTAAGAGAAATGGGAAGACGTAGTCAGGTAATCTTGCAATGGCAACTATTGTAAAAAGAAGGGTCAATACTCCAATGATTGCAAACCCCCCAGCGGAGGATATGGATAAAACATCGCTAAATAAATAAAGAGCAAAAGAAGCGAGAAGCACTCCTACAAAACTTAAAAAATTAGTTGATGCAATCACTTGCCCTCTTTTTTCATGAGGGCTGTGCAACTGAATAAAGGAATCAAACGGAACGATAAATATTCCTCCAAAAGCTCCTAAAAGAAATAAAAGTGCGATTACCATGTAAAGATTAGAGGAGAAAAAATAGAGGAGGATTAAGAATAAAGAAATAAAAAGGCCTGCAAGGCAAGAAACGGCAAGCTCTACGCTGTTTTTCATGAGCTTCCCAATTAAAAATGCGCCAAAGGCAATACCAAGAGCGGTGGCAAGAAAAAGATATCCCCCGTCAACTTCCGCGAGGCCTAAGGATTGTATTGCAAAGGGAATAATATTTAATTGCGTATACCCTCCAATGAATAAAAAGAAGGAGGATCCAAAGATAGCCATTAGGAGGTGAGGTTTTTTATGGATAGAGATCAGTGTTTTTACAATTTCACTGAGAAAAAAGAGGTTGAATTTTTTCTTCGAGCCTTGTGGATTTGTTTTCTTAATTCCAAAAGTACTGACAAAACCTCCCAGAGCTATCAGTAGGCAAAATCCTGCAGTCAGAGGAAAGTTCCGATTTGTAATTTCTGTTACAAAAGAAGCCAGAAAAGTACCTAAAATAATAGCAAGATAGGTAAAAGAAGTAATCAGCCCATTTGCTCGAGATACCCGATCAGAAGTGACAAGTTCAGGGATAATTCCATACTTCGATGGGCCAAACATGGCACTATGAGTGGCAAGAAGAAACAAAATAGTGTAACAAGCCCATCCACTTCTAAAGGCAAAAGCAAAAATCGCAAGAGTCATCAATGTAAATTCTGCAATCTTCATTAGGACAAGAAGTTTTTGTTTGCTAAACCGGTCTGCTAAAACTCCTGCAGCAGAGGAAAACAAAAGAAACGGAATCACAAAAATAGCGCCTGCTAAAGATAAAATACTGCTCGCCTTATCGGCTCCTTGCACATCAATCAAAAGATAAACTAAAAGTAATTTGAAAATATTATCATTTAAAGCCCCCAAGAATTGAGCGCTATTTAAGAAGGCAAGGCTATGCGATGTTCCAAGCTTTTTTCGTAAAAAAGAAAACATAGTTCTACTCTAAGTTAACCTTTGTTATCATACAAGTACATACGAGCTGATTGCTTGCACGAAATAACAGGATGGCAGGATATGCGTAGAAGAGGGAAGCTTATTTCTTTTTTTCTGGTGAGTATAGGCTGCTTGCTTGCTAATGATAATTTGAGCTACGAAAACAATATTGCTATTATTCGAGAAAAGGCGCACGGATATGCAGAGGATGCGCGGGATTTAGGGCTTGGTTCCCCTTTTAGATACAATGTTGATACGTATGAGTGGCCTTCTAGATTTGCAAGAAATTTTACTGGCTATGCTGAATTTAGAGAAGGGTTTCACGTTTTATTTTTAACCTGTGACGAGCAGTTTAATAGCTGGATCTTAAGTCGAGAAAGAGACCAAAGAAGATATCTAGAAATAATTAAAATTTCACAAGATTCTGAAGATAAAGATGTCTATGAGGAGCGCCTAATAAAGATACGACAAGATTTGCTGGAAACTCCTTTAAGACAATCCAAAGTGCAAAATGTATTGCATTTGGGATGGGACAAAATCCAAAAGCAATTCCAAATTCTTTACGCCAAGTTTGATAAACTACAGGACCCGCTTTTATATTTTCATCGAGGAATGTTGTTTTTAGATGAAGGTCGGTTTTTCGAAGCGATTCTCGAGATGGAAAAAGTAATAGATTCCGGCGAAATGAACAAAGTTCTGGATGAAATAAATAGCGGTATTTCAGAGCTTGAAATGGATATGGCTAAAAGCTATTCGGAGCTAGGAGAGTATACTAAGGCAATAGAGCTTCTTTCTAATATAATTCGAAGGCATCCAGAAGAAAAAGAAGCTTATTTTGAACGGGCTGCTGCTTATTTTGAGCTTGGTGAGTTTGATCTTTGTCTAGAAGATTATTTAAAACAAAGAAAGGAATCTGTTTTTTCTTACATTCATGACCCTGAACTTTTTGCCTTTAGTAAAGGACTGACAATCGGCGCTAAAAATGGAAGTTTAGAAACAGCGATAGAATTTTTCCCTTCATTGCTGGGGTCTTTAAGAGGCATGGGTAATCTATTGTGGGCCGTAGTTGAGCATCCTATAGACGCGCCTAAACAATATGCTGAAGCTACGATTAGTTTTTGTAGTTATTTGAGATCTTGCAATAAAAAGGAATTGGCAAAAATTGTTGTTCCAGAAATGTACCAATTAATAACCAATTGGGATGATCTTGCCCCTGAAAAAAGAGGAGAGTTAGCTGGGCATGTTTTAGGAAAATATGGCTTAGATGCTATTTTAGCTACTGGTATTTACAAGGGAATAAAGACTGTCGACTCTTATCGAAAGCTCAAAAAAGCTGAAAAGCTTTGTACCTTAGAAACACTTGCTCGTTCTCCTGAAACCCGGATAGCTTTAGAAGAAGCTTCCGCAAAATGGATCCAAACTAGAAGTGAATGGTTTCTAAAGATTGAAATTGAAATGGATAAACAAGGGAAACATATCCCTTCGCATCGAAATTTTGATTCTAATGCTGCAAAAAGTATATGGACCCATTCTGGTCCACAAGTTAAAATTAAAGAATTAGCTGGTAAAGGTCAGAAAACAAGAGGAGTACCAGGACAGGCTGGGTATCAGGAAAGAGTAGATTGCGGAGAAGTAATTGGTTATTTTGTAAGTGAAGATGGGAAAGAAAAATTACCTACAACAATGGCTACAATTCATTATAGTAAGAAGGGTGCACATATCGTCCCTGCAAGGCCAAAAAGCAAAAAATGAGGATAAGTAGGTGTTAAAATTATTTGATATTAGT
This sequence comes from Chlamydiota bacterium, assembly GCA_013285775.1. Classification (GTDB taxonomy): domain Bacteria; phylum Chlamydiota; class Chlamydiia; order Chlamydiales; family Rhabdochlamydiaceae; genus JABDHB01. The sequence continues at coordinate 6,199 of JABDHB010000012.1, forward strand.
TATAAAATTATTCAAGACCCATTTTTAATAGTGAGTCCTTTAGGGAATGTAGTTCCTGAGGTGTATTTTGATGACTTGAGACTTTCAAAATTTCTCCCTGCCGTTATAGGACAAGTTTCAGATGATGCTTTTATATATATCTGGGATTTTAATAATGTTCATTTGGAGTTATTGAGAATTTCTATAGTTCCTGAGCTTCCGCAGCATTTGAAAGTTGAGAAATGTATTGCCCTTCTTTGGAGATTTAAAAACTTATCTAAAAAGATAAATCTTAGGTTAAAATGTCAATTTTTCCCTAAAAGAAACGCAGAATGGGATTCTGAGTCAGGTGAATGTTTGTCCGCTCAGTGTTGGGAAGATGCTGACTACAAAATCACTATAGGAACTCAAGACGAAGAATGTTTGGAGGGAAGAGCTTTCAATAGTAAAGGATTACCTCTGAGGCTTGCTAAGCAAAAACTCTTAGATCCAGAATTAGTAGAGAATCATGAAGATGGGATTGAAGTTGTATTACCTCCTCTTTTGGAAAATGAAGAAGGGCAGATACAGTTTATTATTTCTTGGGTAAATAAGAAGGAAACGGATCCAATTTCTACGTGGTACGCTGTAGATCAAAAACCAGAATATATTTTGAAGTCAATAGACGTGTCTTAAGTTAGGGGATCAAAGACTGAAGTGAGTAATAGCGCAATATTTTTCAGTAATAAGCTCGATGTTTTGGCAGATAGACTGTATGAGAATTTGTTCTCTAACGGAGGGCCATTTGAAAAGAGGATGGTCGTTGTTGGTCATCCTTTGATGAAACGGTATTTGCAGTGTTATTTTGCTAGAACTAAAGGGATTTGTGCGGGGATAAAAATTCTTAGTTTACATCAGTTATTGAATGAAAACGTTCCATCGCAATTTGAGTTAGCGCTCGAGCTTCAATGTTATGTGGAAGAGCCTCTAAATCATGAGCTAAGCAGGGTGTTTTTGAAGCATGGCCCACAAGATGCCTGGCAGCAAGAGCTTTGGAACAAAATTTTTAAAGAGCATTGGACTGATCCTAGAAAGAAGCTTAAAACTCCGTCAGAAGAAAAGATCCATCTATTTGGTTTTGAGCATTTGGAAGAAGAATATCTTAAGTATTTTCAGGGTTCTTACATTTATCAGCTCTCTGTTTGTTCGATGTTTTGGGGAGATGTGTATAGCGATAAGGAAAGACGGTTTTTAAAATTAAAGGAAGATGCCGAGAATCCTCTGCTTGCTAACTTGGGAAGGCTTGGAAGAAAATCTTTAAATCTGATGCAAGATCTCGATTTTGTATTTGATGAAGAATATGTTCCAGGGGAAAGAATAACGTTACTTGGTAACATACAACAAGATTTGCTTGAGCTTGCATTCATTCCCTGTTCTGCTGATTCATCTGTTGAGTTGCACATTGCGACATCGCAACTGCACGAAATTGAGATCCTTTATGAAAATATTTGCAAGAGGCAAGAGGCAGATGTCTTGGTATTAGCTCCAGATATTTCAGAGTATGCTCCTTTTATCCACATGGTTTTTAAAGATGTAAGCTATGCCATTTTTGATGAGAAAATAGACGCGGTAAAAGGATTGCAGCAGCTTCTTTCTCTGCCGAAGAATGATTTTGAAGTTACGGAAGTCTTAAAGCTTTTCCCTAACCGTTATCCAAAGATGGCGCATATTAGAAGAGGAACGGGAAATGAAATAGGATCTTGGGAATATGGTTTTAAACGGCTGCTTACTTCGTTAGCAATTGAGGAAGATGAGTTTAAGATTGAATCTAACGAACTAGAAGAATTGGGAGTTTATATAGCGAAAATCCGCTCTCTTTTTATCGATCTTGATTTAAGTCCAAGAAGTTTGAATGGTTGGATAGAACATTTAAAATACCTTCTGCAAAAATACTTTCCTTTAGATGAAGAGGGTAAAGCGTTTAGCGAGAAATTAAGCAAGCTTGGTGTTTCTTTAAAACACATAGGAGATAAAGAGTTTCCTTTTACGAGCATTGAGAAGATTTTTGGTCAGGCGCAAATCTCTTATCAAGGGGGAAATGTTAACGCAATCTCTTTTTGTAATATAGATAAAGCAGGGACGTTGCCAGCAAAAGCGATCTATCTTTTAGGGATGAAAGAAGGTCTTTTTCCAAGAATGGAAACCCCTTCTTCTTTATGCAAAGTTCCTTCGATTGTTGCAGATAAGGACAGGTATCTATTTTTGCAACTTATCACGCAAGCATCTGATAGTTTTATCATGAGTTATGCGAGAGAAGAAAATGAAAACCCTTCTTTCGTAGTGCAGGAGCTGTTTACTTACCCCATTTCTAAGATAGAACACGTTTCTCTATCTCAACCTCTCGTAAGAAAAACTCCGTTTATTCCTGAGTTTTGTATGCGCGTGATTTTGCCCGAAGGGATCAAACAAAAAGTCATAGAAATTAAAAAGCTTTCGAGCTTTGCAAAAGACCCTGTTAAGTTTTACTTCAATCATGTCCTTAAGATTTACTTGGATGGAGAGGATGAATTTGAAGAGGGGGAATTTGTTGTTTCTAATTTAACGAGATATCATTTGAAAAATGCAGCGCGGAAAAACCCTGCGTTTTTTGAGAAAGCTTACGAGGAGGGAAAGCTTCCTTTAGGGCTTTTTAAAGAGGCTGCAGAATTCCGTTTTCGTGAGGAAGATTTGGTTCTTAATGAAACAAAAACGATAGAGTATCATCTTGATTGTGATGCTCCTTATGAGATGAGACCAGACTATTTGATTTTGCCTGCTTTAACTGTTGAGGAAACTAAAATTGTGGGAGTTTTGGAGGATGTAGGACTAGATGCAGATACTTTGGAAGAAAAACTGAAAGTCTATCCCCTCCTTTTGATTCGAGATAACTCGATAGAAAAACTTGCCAAGTATATTGCTTATTATGAAAAGGGATTGGTGACGCCTTCTCCCCTTATGCCAAAATGGGGTGCTGCTCTTTTGCAGAAGGGAGTAGCTGAGTTGGAAAGGAAGATTCAGCCATCAGATTTTGGATACGTGAATCCCTATTTAGCGAGGCTTGATGTTTCTGCTGAAGCGATCTATTCTAATTGGTCATCTTACTTAAGGAGCGTATGCGCAGATTTGATCTCCTAGGGCCAGTTTTCGGTGCTCATATTATTGAAGCTTCTGCAGGAACAGGAAAGACTTATGCAATTGAAAACTTAGTTGCAAGGCTGATTGAAGAGGGAGTTAAAATAGAAGAGATCCTTGTGGTCACTTTTACAAAGGCTGCAACGCAGGAGTTAAAACAGAGAATTCGCGCAAAGCTTAATAAAGAGGTGCTTTTAGATTTTGATAAGGCAAAAATCTTCACCATTCATGGCTTTTGTTATCGGATGCTCAAACAATTTATGTTGTTTGATCTGCCAGACCCTGATGAATCTAACCCGACTTATGTTAGGCGAAGAGCTGTCTTAGACTTTTTAAGAAAAATATCCAAAGATCAGTATCAGCCAGAAGAGATCCATTCCATTTTAAAAAAGCACAAATTTGATGTCGATAGCCTCGTTAGTAGATTGCTTAAATTCGCAGAGAGAAGAAAGAAGATTGAAGGAACCGATCCCTTTTTAAGATTAGCAAGAGAATGTGCTTTCCACATTCAAAAACAAGAGGTTTTTTCGCCAGATGATCTTTTGCATAAAATGGAAGAATGTTTGGGGAATCCTGAATTTGTAAAGTCTGTAAGACAAATGTTTCGAGCTGTGATTGTCGATGAGTTTCAAGATACAGATCCTTTGCAATGGAAGATTTTCGAAAAGTTATTTGTGAATGCAGGCTTGGATGCTTTTTATCTTGTGGGGGATCCGAAGCAATCGATTTATCGATTTCGAGGGGCAGATGTTTATACCTATTTAAAAGCGAAAGAGCACTTTTCAAGTCGTTGCTTTTTGGATACAAATTATCGAAGTGATCCCACGTATATAAAAAGATTAAATGCTCTTTTTTCACAGTGTCCGTTAGCTTTGCCCAAAGAAGATGAAATGCTCGAGTATGCTCAGGTGAATCATAAGCCAGATGGGAAAGATCACCTTTTTAAAGATGGAAAGGATCCTTTTTGCTTCTTTAAAGTGGAAGCGCCAAAGCTAAGCGCCAAAGCTATCGAAGAAGAATATCTTTTTCCTTTCATCACACAAGAAATTCTCTATCTTAAAGAACAAGAAAACTTCCCTTTAAATAAAATCGCCGTACTGATTAAAGATCGACATCAAGCAGAAAGGCTAAGCGACTTTTTTAGAAATTACAATATCCCCTCCCAGCTTAAAAAAGGGGGAAAGATCACGGATAGATTGTCTTATAAAGCATTGAACGAGCTTCAACTGTTACTCGAGCATCCAAAGGATCTAAACAAGCTTAAAATTGTATTAAGCGGGCCACTCCTTAACTGGAATCACCATCAGTTGGAAGAGGCTCATACGATGCAATCCTTTTTCCAAAACAAAGATTTTGTTCAGGTTATCCGAGAGATCGATTTTTGTGATAAGGAAGTTGTGGAATTGTTTTTGCAAGGGAAAAACCTTGAAGAGGGGGAAGAAAAAAGAAGTTGCAGCGGCAGAGAAGAAGTGCAGATCATGAGCACTCACATGAGTAAGGGGCTTGAATTTGACATTGTTTTTGCATTGGGAATGGCGAGCAAACACACAGGCAAGGAAGATTATGTTGAAGTGGAAGATCAGATTATAGAATATGCAGAAGCAAATCCCCTTTGCCAACTTTATGGAAAAGAGCAAGAAGCTGAGAAATTAAGACAGCTTTATGTGGCTCTTACTCGAGCAAAAAAACGGGTCTATATTCCTCTTGTTCATGGCAAAAAATTGGGAGATGAATCTCCGATCGAATTATTTTGTAAATATGTCGATATTGATCATCCGATCAACTTAAATGGGGTGCAGTTTCAACTTCATCCATTGCAGATGCTAGACTCTGAACCCAAAGAGCTTTTAAAGCCTATTTCAAGTCATCCAAGCTTTGTCCACTCTTTTACCTCGCTTGCGCAAAAGAAAGAGCATTCTTCTGTAGAAATAGATCCAAACGCCCTGCCAACTGGAAAAGAAACTGGAGTGCTTCTTCATAGCATTTTAGAGAAAATTTTTCAGGTAGACGACAGGCTTGCGTGGATTAAACAAAAAGTGGAAAAGACCCATTTGGAAAATTGGAGTGAGCAGATCTTTGAAATGATTGAGAAGTGTTTGAGATTGATTGATATTTCGAAATCTAACTGCTTGCAAGAGATGGAATTTATGTATCCTCAAAATAATGATCTTATAAAAGGCTCTGCAGATCTTGTTTTTATAAAAGATGGGTACTACTATTTGGTTGATTGGAAGTCGAATTATCTCGCAGACTACTCCCAAGAAAACTTAGAAAAAGAGATGAAACAAAACGATTATTTTCTTCAGGCGCAAATTTATGCTGAGGCGTTAGAGCGGTATGTAAAGCTGTTTGACATCGAGCTTAAATATGGGGGAGCCTATTATATCTTTTTAAGAGGAGCTGCGGTGTATCATGTTAGAGGAAATTGATCTTCTTTTTGCAAAAAACTTAAGCGATAAAGAAGAAACCATACAGTTTTTAGCAAAACTTTTTTGTATGTCAAGAGAGGGGAATATCTGCATAAAAGAGGCGAATGTGCTAGAAGTTCCTTCTTGTGTGCATAGGCATAATGATCTTTATTATCTCGAAAAAAACTGGATTTATGAAACGAGATTTATGGAGCATTTTCTCAGAATAAAAAACACACAGATTATTAAGCTTGAAGCTGCGTTTGATGATACTCTTGCTTCTGAACAAAAAGAAGCGGTCAATAAAGCTTTGACACTTCCTATTAGTATTATTACGGGAGGCCCTGGCACAGGCAAAACCTATACTGCATCTCAAATTATAAAAGCTTTTCCTGGGAAAATCATGCTCGCAGCGCCAACTGGAAAGGCAGCTGCCAGGCTAAATGGTAAAACCCTTCATTCTCTCTTAGAATTGCCAGACAAAAAACAAACGGTTCTTTTTGCTGATTTAATCATTGTGGATGAATGCTCGATGATTGATGCGCGTCTTTTTACCCACTTTCTTTCTTCGGTCAAAAATGGAACACGGATCGTTCTTATGGGAGATCCCAACCAACTTCCTTCGATTGAAGGGGGAAGTTTTTTTGCCGATCTCATTACGGCATGTCCAGATATTTGCACCCATCTAAAACAAAACTTCCGTTCAAAAGATGGGATCAAACAATTAGCCTATACAATTTTAGAAAAAAGCCCGGAAGAAGCCCTCTATGAATTGATGAAAGTCATTTCAACAAAACACCTAATAGATTATGTGAATGAGGGGTACACCATTCTATCTTCTATGAGACAAGGCCCTCTTGGAGCGGATCAATTAAATCAACAAATTGCGAGAGATCTCTCTTCCGATACTATTCCCATCATGATTACAAAAAACAACCGGGAAATGAACCTTTACAATGGACAAACAGGGACACTCATAAACGATCTCATCTATTTTTCTGATGGGAGAAGTTTCCCTTCTCATGAAATTCCCCACTATGATTATGCCTACTGTATTTCTGTTCACAAAAGTCAAGGAAGTGAATATGATAAAGTTCTCCTTCTTCTCCCCGAAGGCTCAGAAAACTTTGGCAAGGAACTTCTCTACACAGCAATCACTCGCGCGAAAACCGATCTCCAAATCCAATCTAGCCCCGAGCTTCTCCTAGAAATCCTCAGAAAAACCACTCACCGCACCTCTGGCCTTGCCTCACGCCTTAATTTCTAACTCACCTTACGCAAAATGGTGACGCCAGTTCCTGGCTCAGATGTGGGGTATACGATTTCCGTGGGTTCCTCACATTCGTTCGTCACACCACGGCTAACAACTGCCATCGCTTTGCGATTTGATTACCGCTTTGCGGTTAAGATGAGATCAGGTTTTAACAACAAAATCAGAGTTTTCATCTTAACCGCAAAGCGGTAATCAAATCGCGAAGCGATGGCAGTTGTTAGCCGTGGGTGGGAACCCACGGAAAAGATGCACCGCCTCCTCTGAGCCAGGAACTGGCGACACCATTTTGCGTAAGGTGAGTTTCTAGTCCAAAGTTCAGATTACTACAATTATAGCATATTGTTTGTTTAATTTAATTTTTTAAATAGAAGGCTAAAATAGAGGCACATCTCATTAAGTATCAGAAAGCAGGCTATTAAATCATTTTTTTAGGATCGACGACTTTGTCAAATTCAGCTTCAGAGAGGAAGCCTAAAAGCATGGCGGCTTGTTTGAGGGTGATCCCTTCGGCGTAAGCTTTTTGGACAACTTTGCTTGCTTTGTCGTAGCCGATCACAGGATTGAGAGCTGTTGCAAGCATGAGGGAATTGTCAAGGTGTTCTTTGATTTTGGACAGGTTGGGCTTGATGCCGATGAGACATTTATCGTGAAAGTTAATGGAAACATCGGAAAGGAGGCGGATCGCCTGTAATAAATTGTAAATCATCACAGGTTTGAAAACATTGAGCTCGAAGTTGCCCATCGATCCTGCAAAGCCAATTGCAGCATCATTCCCCATCACTTGAACGGCTACCATGGTCATCGATTCACTTTGAGTAGGGTTGACTTTTCCTGGCATGATGGAAGAGCCTGGCTCATTACTAGGAAGAATAATTTCAGAAAGTCCTGCTCTTGGTCCTGAGGCTAGCCAACGAATGTCATTGGCAATTTTCATAAAGGAACAGGCCAATCTTTTTAAAGCGCCACTCATCTCTACTATGGCGTCATTCGCTGCAAGAGCCTCAAACTTGTTGGGGGCTGTAACAAAAGGAAAACCTGTGAGCTCTGCAATTTCGTTTGCTACAAGTACTGGAAACTTGGGGTGAGCATTTATGCCCGTCCCAACCGCAGTTCCTCCAAGCGCAATTTCATAAAGAGGTTGCAGGGCATTTTTTATCGCTCGAATAGCATGCTCAATTTGGGAGGCGTAACCTGAAAACTCTTGCCCTAAAGTGATAGGAGTTGCATCCATAAGATGTGTTCTTCCCACTTTCACAATGTGCTTGAACTCTTCTGTTTTTTTCTTAAAACCCTCAAGCAGTGTTGAGAGATTAGGAAGAAGTCTTTTATGAATTTCTATGACAGCAGAAATGTGCATTGCAGTTGGGAAAACGTCATTTGATGATTGGGATTTATTCACATCATCATTAGGATGGATAGGCGTTTTAGAACCCTTTTTTCCTCCAGCTTTTTCAATCGCGCGATTGCTAATCACCTCGTTGACATTCATGTTCGTTTGCGTTCCAGAGCCTGTTTGCCAAATGACTAACTCAAAGTGTTCGTTAAGCTTACCAGTAATTAACTCATCACATACTTCGACAATAAGATTGGTTTTTTCTTCAGATAAAAGATCGAGTTCGTAATTTACAAGTGCGCAGGCTTTTTTCACAATCCCAAGAGCGTAGATTAGCTCTATGGGCATTTTTTCTGTGCCAATGGGGAAATTTTCAATAGAACGCTGTGTCTGCGCGCCCCAATACTTATCATCTGGAACGTCTATCGCTCCAAGGCTATCTGTTTCTTTTCTACCCATACTACTTTCTTAAATAGCATTGATAGCCTATTAAATCTACTTTTTATGCTTCAATGCCCACCTTTTGCAAATAGAGTGCGTTAAATGTCTTAATATACCCAAGTAAATTCGAAATTTGAAAGAGGGAATTTAAAAAATTTTCTCTGCGCACTCTGCGGCTCAGTCTTCACTTTGCGCTGATGAAATTCGGCATTCAGATAACAAGACTCTGACTTATTAGCTAAATACCAAGTTTCATCAGCGCAGAGTGAAGACTGAGCCGCAGAGTGCGCAGAGAAAAAAATAAATGCTCTTGAATATACACCCAAGTTTGAATCACATTAGTTATATACGATTCCCATGGCATTGCGGACTTCAGCCAAGGTTTGCGAGGCAGTGGCAACTGCATGTTCCGTTCCTTTTTGGAGGATCCGCATCACTTCAGCGGGATCTTTGGCGTATTCTGCGCGTTTGGCGCGTATAGGGATTAAAAATCTTTCGAGGGCTTCTAAGAGTCTTTTTTTTACGATAGAATCTCCTAAACCTCCACGAGCGTAATGAGCTTTTATTTCTTCGAGATCTGTGTCAAAAGCGTCTAGGTAAATAAAGACGGGATTACCCTCTACTTGTCCAGGATCTTCGACTCGTAGATGGTTAGGATCGGTGTACATCCCTTTGACTTTTTTAGCAACAACCTCTGGAGGATCTGACAAATAAATGCAATTGCCAAGGGATTTACTCATTTTGGCTTTCCCATCTGTGCCAGGCAATCTTCCTGTTTTTGGAATCAAAGCCTTACATTCTACAAGGACATCTGTTTTGTAAATCCGATTAAAGGAGCGGACAATTTCATTTGTCTGTTCAATCATAGGGAGCTGATCTTCTCCAACGGGCACGCAATTTGCTTTGAAGGCAGTGATATCTGCTGCTTGACTTACAGGGTAAACCATAAAACCTGCAGGAACACTTTCTCCAAATCCTTTTTGAACAATCTCTTGCTTCACAGTAGGATTGTGTTTCAATCTATTCCATGTAACCAGATTTAAATAGTAGGTAGTGAGTTCAAAAAGTTGTGGGACCAAAGACTGGATAAAAATGGTCGTCTTCAAAGGGTCAATCCCAACCGACAAATAGTCTAATGCTACTTCCATCACGTGGTCTTTGACTTTTTTAGGATTTTCATAATGATCGGTTAGCGCCTGAATATCTGCGATCATGACGTATTGTTTACACGTTTCTTGAAGCTCCACTCTGTTTTTCAGAGAGCCTACGTAATGGCCTAAGTGTAGAGGACCTGTGGGTCTATCCCCAGTTAATATAGTTGTATGCATGTTAAGAGAGAATACAACATTCAGATTTTTTATCATTCTAAAAAATATGTTTATATTATATGGATCAGATATGCTGAGAAAATATCTCCTCCCTTTCGTTGCGGTTTTTGGAGCAATCATAGGACTCATGGTCGTGTTTTGGAGTGGAAAGAAAGAACCAGTTGCAGAGGTCCCCTTTCCTCCTCCTGTATCACCTTATTCCAATGCAATTTTCGGAGAAGGAATTGTAGAATCCTCTTCTGAAAATATTTCGATTGGCTCCCCTTTTAGCGAAGTGATTACCGATATTTACGTGATCGAAGGAGACAGCGTAAAAAAAGGGGATCCCCTCTTTAAACTTGATACAAGATTATACGAAGCACAAGCAGAAACAGCCCGCAGGCAAATAGAACTTGCCTTTGCGAATTTAGAAAACTATGAAAACCAGTTTTCCTTTTATGAACGGCTAAAGGACTCAAAGGCTGTAAGCGAACTCCAGTATGAGCAAAGCCTCTATGCTTTAATACAAGCGGAAGAGCAATTAAAAGTTGCAGATGCTCAATTAGGAGAAATAGAGGCGAATATCGAAAGATCGACCATTTGTGCTCCGATTGACGGAGAAATTTTACAAGTCAATGTACACGTGGGAGAAATTGCCCCTGTGATCCCTCCTCTCTCTTTTCAACTGATCACCCCTTATAGCACTACAACGTACCCTCTCATGCTTATGGGCAGCAAGGCTCCTTTTAATTTACGGATCGACATTGATGAAGAAGATTCCTGGCGCTACCAAGCAGGCGTAGCAGCAACCGCCTTTGTCAGAGGAAATAGCCATCTCAATTTCAAACTGCGCTTTTTACGTATTGAGCCCTACATTATTCCCAAAGCTTCTTTTACTGGGCAAACAACAGAAAGACTCGATACACGCGTTTTGCAAGTGATGTACCGTTTTGAAGAAGCTAGCGCACCAGTTTACGGTGGGCAGATTCTCGATGTTTACTTGGAAGCAGAAAAAGCGGTACATCCATGAGACGCTTGTTATTGCTCCTTACTCTAACAGGATGCATGGTAGGGCCCGACTATAAAAAGCCCGATGACTGCATGCCCGTAAATTTTACAGAAGCGTGTACAGAGCAGTCCTCTGAAGAGGATCTTTGTGGTTGGTGGAAACAGTTAAACGATCCTTTTTTAGATTCCCTCCTTGCTCAAGCAATGGAATGCAACTACGACATTCGGATTGCTTTTGAAAAAATCCAGCAAGCGAGAGCTCAATATAGAATTGAGCGCTCCTACCTGTTTCCAGAAATTGATCTCACAGCAACAGCTGTTAGATCACGTAACAGCCAAAATTTCTTTGCCACAACATCTGGCGTGAGTAATATCCCGACTTATGAAAACTTTTTCCAATTGGGCTTTGATGCAATTTGGGAGCTCGATATTTGGGGCAAATTTAGAAGGGGAAAAAGGGCTGCGTATTTTCAATGGGAAGCTACGATTGATGATTTTAAAAATGTGATGATCACCATGCTCAGCGAAGTAGCGCGCAACTATGTTACTGTTTGCACGCTGCAACAAAAAATCAGCTTAACGTTAGAAAAAATAGAGGCAGATCTTCAAGAGCTAGCCCTTACCCAAGATCTTTTCACAGCAGGCTTGGCAAGCGAAATCAATCTTGATTCTCTTATTGCAACAATTGAAAACGATAAAGCGGCTATCCCTGTTTTATACACCTCTTTAAAACAAACGATCTACGCTATTGCTGTTTTAGTTGGTGAACAACCTGAAAAACTCGTTTGTAAATTTAACGAAAAAAGAGATATCCCTTCTGGAACAGGCAAAGTACCCGCCGGACTCCCCTCTGATCTGCTACGAAGACGTCCAGACATCCGTTCGGCGGAAAGGCAGCTTGCAGCACAGACAGAACTGATTGGGTACGCTGTCGCCGATCTTTTCCCTCACATCACTTTAACAGGAGCCACAGTTGCAGGAGGAACCCTTGCAGGATCAGCAATCGGATATGAGAGCAATCAGTTAAAAAACTTAATCGCTCCTTTAAGCTCTTTTTTTTCTATAGGGCCTGCACTGAGATGGGATCTCATTGATTTTGGAAAGGTAAGAGGAAATATTGGAGTCCAAACTTCGTTGCAAAAACAAGCCCTCCTATCCTATGAACAAACAATTATTCATGCACTACAAGATGTAGAAGGGGCGCTTGTTGCTTATTTTCAAGAGCAAAAAAGATGGGAAGATTATTACAAAGCAGCCTTAAGCAATGCGCGAGCTTTAGAGCTTACTGAAGATTTATTTTCTGCCGGACTTAGCTCAGAAATCGATGTTTTAAATGCTTTAAAAACCCTGATTGATGCGGAAAATACTCTTGCAGATAGTGAAATGGCTTTAACGACCAATCTGATCTCTCTTTACAAAGCGATCGGAGGAGACTGGCAATGCTGTTATACGCCATAAAAATGCTCATTGGTGATCGTGCAAAATACATCGGCATTATCATCGGCTTAAGTTTTTCAGCCTTTATCATCACACAACAAAGCGCTATCCTTTGCGGCATTATGAAAAGGACTTTTAACTTTATTACCGACACTTCCCAAGTAGATATTTGGGTAATGGACCCCTCTGTGCAGTTTGTCGATGATATTAAAGGGATGAAAGAAACAGCTTTGTATCGCGTACGCAGTGTCGAAGGGATTGCTTGGGCAGTCCCTATGTACAAAGGACTCATCCCTGCGCGCACAACTAACGGAACCTATCAGACAAGTTATTTAATCGGCATAGACGATCCTACTTTAATTGGAGGGCCGCCAAAAATGCTTGAAGGGAAAATCACAGATTTGCGTTTTCCTGGTGCTGTGATCGTCGATAAAGTTGGTGCCGCTACAAAACTGGCTCCTTTAAAAGTAGGCGATACGATGGAGCTTAACGATCATCGAGTCTATGTTGCTGGAATTTGCGAAGTTTCACGCACCTTCCAATCACAGCCGGTGATTTATACAACCTACGGAAGGGCCACCCTTTTTACCCCAATGTCTCGAGACATGCTCTCCTTTATTTTGGTTAAAGCCAATAAAGGGATCGATCCAGAAATACTCGCAAAAAGAATTACCGATTATACTGGTCTTGCAGCTTATACAACTTGGGGCTTCCAAAAGCTCACTATGGTCTATTATGCCAAATACACAGGAATTCTCGTAAACTTTGGAGTTGCGATCTTGTTAGGAATCATTATTGGCTTTGCAATTGTCGGACAAACTTTCTATAACTTTACTATGGATAACCTCCCTTATTTTGGGATTTTTAAAGCAATGGGAGCAAGTAACACTCTCCTTGTAAAGATGATCGTCTTGCAGGCTATGATGGTTAGCGCAATTGGCTGGGGTATAGGCATTGGAGCTACCGCCCTTTTTGGCTATAGTTTCCAAGGGACGGAACTCTCCTTTGCACTCCCCTTTTATTTATATTTCCTTAGTGGTTTTTTAATTGTCACGATTTGCCTGATTTCTGCTTATTTTAGCATCCGCAAAGTGACAAGACTTGATCCCGCAATCGTATTTAAGAGCTGAGAAAAAAGGAAAGAAAAGACCGGGCACGGACGCGGGCATGGGCACGGGCACGAAAGAGAGAAGAAGCTAAGGTTTCTTCTCCTTCCGGATTTCGTGCCCGAGCCCGTGCCCGCGTGCGTGCCCGATCTTCTCTTGCTCTTATATAAGAGAATTTGAATAGTTATTTTAAGAGTTAAAAATGGAAAATGCAGTTGTTTGCAAAAATATTAAAAAATGGTTTGGGATAGGAAGTGCGCGAGTAGAAGCTTTGCGCGGTGTTGACTTGAGTGTCAAGCAAGGGGAACTGTTATTACTTATGGGGCCCTCCGGATCTGGTAAGACCACCCTTCTTTCTATCATTGCAGGGATCCTTACACAAGATGAAGGAGAATGTCTCGTTTCTGGCATTAACCTCAATGCTATGCCCGACATAGAAAAAACTCGTTATAGAGGCAAGCATATTGGGTTTGTCTTTCAGTCGTTTAATCTCATTCCTACTTTAACCTGCAAAGAAAATGTTTCCGTTCCCCTACTTCTTAATAATATCGATAGACAAACAGCCCTACAAAAAGCAGAAGACCTTTTAAAACTTGTAAACATCCCTGAAAAAGCCGATGCCTATCCCAAACAACTCTCTGGGGGACAACAGCAGCGCGTTGTGATTGCTCGAGCTATGATCCATAACCCCGACCTAATCATTTGCGATGAACCAACGAGCTTTCTAGATGCTGATACAGGAGCAAAAGTGATGGAGCTTCTCCGCTCTATTGCCAAAGAACATGGCAAAACTCTCGTTGTAGTATCTCACGATCCTCGCATTATCCCTTTTGCTGACAGGATAGAGCGTCTTGAAGATGGCAAAATTACACGTTAGATTCTGGAGTTAAGGGGCGAGTAGGAGGAAGTATCACTGGAACGACAGGAAGAGGGATTGCTTGCGGCATAGCTTGAGCAACTTGAGCGCCCCCACCTCTTAAGCTTCTTACTACAAAGGCTCCGATTCCCACAGCTGTGACACTTGCAGCTGTCATGATCGGATTTGCGATCAATACAGGAAGAGGATCACTTCCACTTGCATATACTAAGACCATTTCCACAGAAGAATATAAACCAATCATTGGTAGTGAAAACGCTCCAAAAATAAACGCATCTAATAAATTGTCACTCCCAGCTAACTTTGCACCTATCCCTACCGATATAGGAAGGTTGGCATAAACAAGCTCATTCGTTACGGATGCAATGCTCTCTAGAAGCACACCCCCCATTCCTAAAGCTCCTACAGCTGCAACTGTACCCCCCACGACTGCAGAACGCACTGGATTATTAAAATAAAAAGAAACAGCTCGTTCTAAAGATGGGCAGCAACGATTAACTAAAGACATAAAACACCTCGCAATTTGTTATTATAGTATAAACAATTTTATCTATAATTGCAATGGATTTTAACCTA
>JABDHB010000013.1 GCA_013285775.1 Chlamydiota bacterium
TGAGCGGGTGTATCTGTGAAGGTTTTTTCGACTTCCTTTTTCTTTCCTTTTTTGGAAATTAAGGAAAGGAATTCGGAGATGGAAAGAATTTTGGCGCCAAGATTTTTTACTGTAGATGCAAGTGGTCTATCGGATGTAACAACTGTATGATTTGATGGCTTATGCGCATTTTCAATCTCTTTAATGATATACGCATCAGCTGTTTCCCCTTCTGTATAAATGATCTCAAGATCCCCAAAATGAGAACGTTCTGAGATTTCATGCCCATCGAAGACAAGCGTAAGATTAAGGGATGCGTAAGGCTTTAAAGCTGTTAAAAGGGCTTCTCGTTGTTTTTGAAGGGAGGTGCTTTTGATATGGAGCTTGAATAGCAGGTTATAGGCGTCAACAAAGTAATGCATTTATTTTACAGATTCTAGAATCAGAAGAAGCTTGTCAACGGCTTTTTTGCGATGGGAAACTCTGTTTTTGATATCTTCTCCGAGCTCTCCAAATGTTTTTCCGTATTCGTGTTTGATAAATAGGGAATCATAGCCAAAACCCTTTCCTCCCTTTTCTTCGAAGGCAATAGTTCCTTCACATGTTCCTTTGACACATTTTTTTAGGCCATCAGGAGAAGCAAGGGCTATGTCACATTCAAAATAAGCAGTTCTTCGCTCAGCAGAAAGGTCAGCCATGTCTTGAAGAAGTTTTTTTCTGTTTTCTTTATCTGAAGCTTTTTCTCCTGCATATCTTGCGGAGTACACGCCGGGTTTTCCTTCTAATGCTGGGACTACTAAGCCAGAGTCATCTGCAATCACCCATTTGCCGAGTTCCTCTGCAGCATGTACAGCTTTCAAGATCGCATTTTCTTCAAATGTTATACCTGTTTCTGGAGGTTGCATATAATCAGGAAAGTCTAGGAGCGATAAGAGGTCTAACCCGGGAACTCCTTTCAACATGGAACGGAATTCCCTGATTTTATGCATATTTGTGGTCGCAATAACAAGTTCCATTAAGACCTTTTACAAGAAACTTTTAATGCTGACAATGGTGTACTCTTCGCTTTGGAATTGGAATTTTTCCCCAACAGATTTACCTTTCATTGTCTGCGCAAGTTTCGACTGGAAAGAAAGGATATTTTTTTCAGTATCTGCGTCCCAAGGTCCTAAAAGGGTATAGGTGATTTTTTGCCCCTTTTGATTTTTGCATTCAACAATCGATCCTACCCCCACTTCATCAGAGGGAACATCTTCTTTTGTTAAAACTCTGCATTTATTTAATTGGTCAGATAAAAATTTGAGTTCTCCTTGAAGACGATCTCTTTTCTCTAAAGCAGATTTAAATTCAGCGTTTTCTCTAAGGTCTCCATGAGATCTTGCAACTTCAATTTCTTTAGCATTTTCAACGGTATCAACAGTTCCAATTTGCTGAATTCTATCTTGTAGCTTTTGAAATCCTTCTTTGGTTGTCCAAATCACCTCTTCTTCAGAAGAATCTTTAGATTTATTTTTTTGAAGCTTAGCCAAAGATGGGTGAACCACTTCTCCTAGAGAATGTAAAATCTTGATATCATGATCGCTTAAAGAGTGGCATTTTGTAGCTAAAAGCAGGAATTCTTGCACTTCTTGAATGCTAGCGTTTTGCATGATTTGACGCACAATAGCGTATCTACCAGCAGAAAGAATCCCATGGATTTTTTTCACAAGATCTCTTTGATCTGGATTTCCCTCTACTTTGCTAAGAAGAACTAAAAAGCCTTCAAAAAAACGTATTTTACCTGCTTGGTCGGCAAATGGAAGGGAGTCTTGGGACATAACTTTTTGGAAATACCAGATAAAGGCTTCAGGGTTTTGCCCTGGATGAGCAAGCAGTCCTTCAAGTTTTGCTTTTACTTGAGTTTTAAGGCCTGCAGCCAAAAGTTCATTTAAAATATAATCTCGAAGCGTTCCTTGGTCCATATGAAAGAAAATGTTCAGGAAAAACTCTTGCCAATCGCTTTTATGTTTTCTAATCTCTGTAAGGAGGCGTTTTTTAAATGCAAGGATTTCAATATTTTTTATAATCCCTTCTAAATCTTTAAAACGGCGGATCAGTTCTGCGATAGGCTCGTATTCTGATTCATTGCTTAAATCTTCTAGGAAGAAATGGATTTGAAGCTCCTGTGCATCTGAAAGATCTTGATAAGAGAGGGCTTCTTTGAGCTTATCTTGTAGGAGGGCTTTAAATGTAGAGTCTTTTAAGGTATCGGAAAAATCTTTAAAGAAAGAATATACTGTTTGGATGAGGGTGTTTGGATCTAGTTTTCCTTCTAAAGCTTTTTGCAATTTATCTTCATGGCGCATCTCTTGACGGCGGAGGACAAAAGGATCTTTGATATCTTCAGGAGATTCGATCATCGTATCTTTTTTCACTTTTGCACGAGCACTCTGCCACCATTTTTGCCATTCATTTGTAGGGATAACAAGTTCACAAAGTTCATCTTTGATTTCGCTGGCAGTTTTAGGTCCTAGATCACGTAATAAAATACGGATCACTTCCGCAGGGTTTTCTTTTGCTTTTTGTTCTAAAACATCAGGAGTTCCAAAACGCATTGCTAAGAAGTGGTCTTTTGGAATAGGAAGAAGTGTTTTAAATGCGTTGCTAAAAGAAAGGTCCTTTCTTCCAGGAACGTAATCAAATTCAATGCTGACCTGTTCTCTTAGTTGTGAGACATCGATAATCTCTCCCACTCCCCATCCTCCAATATGAAAGACATAATTTCCTTTCTTCATGTGAGCTAAAATTTCGTAGTTGCCGATCGCTCCCTGAAATTTTTCTTTCGATCTTAAGCCGACAAGACGGATTCTTTCATTAAAAAGGGGGTCAGTTGCAAATTTTTGATGGAGGGCATTGTAAGCAAGATCGGCAAACATTTCATTATTTGCTGTTTGGAGATCGATGATCAGACTAAGGATCTCATAAGCAGCAGGTGTCTCTCCTACTGTTTTCCAAAGCGGAAGAATTCTATCCACATGGCGTCCAAAATTCTCTGCCATATCGGAATACTTTAAAGCTTTAAGGATTTGGATTAATTCTTCGCAATCTAGCTCATCGCCACAGCAATACTCCTCCCACAGCTTAAGAATAGAGGTCAAATTATGATTTGCGATTTGTGTCTGAAATTCTTTAAGATAGCTCATTTCGATTCCTTGATTTAGCAGCATGAAAAACACCTTCTTTTGAAGCAGTATAGAAAGATCCCTATATTTATTCAATTATATCTTAACTTATACCAATCTTCAAAAATAAACAGTCAAATTAACCGGACCTTATTTGCGCTGAAGTTTGCGCTCGATCTCGTTAGCTGGCAAGAAGATGACTTCGATCTCCGCACAAAATTCAGCGCAAAAATCTCTCGGTAATTTGTGTGTTTATTTTTGAGGATTGGTATTAATTGCTCCTCTTGGATATCTTGAGGAGATTATATATGAAAAAAGTCCTGATTTTTTTGAGCTTAATGGGAGGGCTTGTCGCTTCTATTTTTGATGATTTAGAAGTCGTAGAGCAGGTCAATAAAGAAATCAACGATCATCTCCCCTTTTTTTATAATGCCTCATTTGTTGGGGGGTATTTGAACATGCCCTCTGCCAGAATGGCCCCATGCGGAACAATTGCTTTCGGAGGAGGGGTTGTTCCTCCCTATAATCTTTATGCAGCTAATTTTCAACCATTTGATCATATAGAACTTGCGGCGAATTACCGGGTATTTCGAGGAGTGCTGGAAGGGACATTTGGAAAAGAGGGATTTGGGGACGATGCAGATAGAGTAGGGAATATAAAAATTTCTTTTCTTCTCCCAACAGATGGCTTTCCTTCCCTTCCTTCCTTTGCTGTTGGCGCGGATGATTTTTTTGGATCTAAAAGATTTAATGCACAATACGTTGTCGCGACTCAGCAATGGAGAGAATATAATTTTGAATGCACTTTAGGATGGGGTAGAAAAAGAATCGATGGGGTATTTGGAGGTCTTGCTTGGACCCCATTTCGCCAAAGCTGTATCCCTGTATTAAAAGATATTTCTTTAATCGCTGAATATGATGCTATTAATTACAAACACCATATTCATGAGCATCCATCGGGTCGAAATGTGAAAAGCCGCGTGAATGGAGGGATTTCTTATGTTGTGGGAGATACACTACAACTTACTATAAATAGTGTTCGAGGAGAAAAAATTGCGGCTACAGGCTCGATTCGGTATCCACTTGGATCCACAGAAGGATTATTTCCGAAAGTCGATGATGCAGGAACGTATGTTTCTCCCGTCGATAGAGAGTCTTTGGGAGTATGCAGACCAGAATGTGATTTTGCTCAGGAGCTTGCTTATGCATTTGGTGAACAAGGCCTTGATTTATACCGTGTGACATTAAATGGAAATGAATTGTGGTTAAAGGTAATTAATAATCGTTACAGAGAAGAGGCAGTTGTAAGGGAGAGAATTGAACATGTTCTTGCAGCAATTACACCGTCGAATATTTGTACGACAACAGTGGTGCTTGAAGCAGATGGAATTCCTTGTCAGTCTTACACATTCCGTACAGAAGATCTTTGTCGTAGCCAGTATGAACTTGAAACTCTTTCTCCCATGAAAGAGGCGTGTTGCTTTCCTGGTATGTACGATGCAGCGCTCCTTTTTAAACGAAACAAGGAAGTTTGGACATTTACAGCGCGCCCCTATTTGATTACTTTTTTTGGAGGTGCAAAAGGAAAAGTTAAATACGATGTAGGAGTGCTCGCTTCGCCTGAAGGGTATCTTTTTGACGAAGTGTATTATAAACTTCAGCTTGGTTATTCCATCTCTGCAAGTACACAGGATTTAAGCGCTCAAGATAGATTAAATCCTTCGAAAATTGACAACGTAAGATCAGATTCGATTAAATATTATCAGGCCAATACATTTTCTGTTCAGCAAGCATATTTGCAAAAGAGTTTTGCCCTTTCCAAAGGATGGTTTTATCGGATTGCGGGTGGTTATTTTGAACCAGCATATGGAGGAGGCGCTGCAGAACTTTTATATTATCCTGTAGGTTCAAACTTTGCAATTGGCGCTGATTTTGCTTGTGTGCTTAAAAGGCGTTACCATGGGATTGCCTTTACGAAAAAAGTGCGTAAGGTGGAACATGATGAAGCTGAGTTTGTCCATTTTATTGGGATCCAGTATTTTCTTGATCTCTATTATGAATATGCACCCCTTAGTTTAGATTTTAAGTTAAGCATGGGACAGTTCCTTGCAAAAGATAAGGGAGCGCGCATTGAAATGACCCGTTATTTTTCAAGTGGTCTTAGATTTTCATTGTGGTACACTTGGACAACAGCGAACGATATTGTTAACGGAAGCAGATATCAAGACAAAGGATTTGTGTTCTTGATACCGCTCGACATCTTCTTAAAGCAAAGTAGTCGCAACTATGTTGGCTACGCAATGTCCGCGTGGCTGCGTGATGTGGGCGCTCAAGCGCTAACAGGAAAAGAACTCCACAACACCATTTACAATGAAAGACACTAATATATTAATCATTAAAATCGGAGCGATTGGCGATGTCGTCATGGCCCTTCCTATGATAGAGGCCTGCCAGGGCAGAGTAACATGTATTTGCGGCAAAATTGTTCGTCCCTTGATCAAAGCTCATGAGGTGATCGAAGTAGAGGAGAAAAAATTGTTAAAAGGCAACATTTGGGAACTCATCAAAATTTGGACAAAATTGGGTTTCAGAAAATTCGATCTGATCATCATCGCGCATAGAGACTGGCGCTATCGCCTCATCCCCCTCTTTGTCCGCGGCGAAAAGCGCATTTTCAAACCTATCCCCGGCGAATATCATGCCCTCACCTACTTAAACATGCTTGAAGGTAACAAACAAATTAACGCAAAGGCGCAAAGACGCAAAGGCGCAAAAAAAAATTATTATTTTTAATTCTTTTTGCGTCTTTGCGCCTTTGCGTTGATCTGTCTTTTGGTCAAAAGCATGCATAAGGTAAAGTGTTTTTATGAGAAAGATTGCGTTGGCGCCGGGTGGAGCGAAAAATGTGATGAGAGATGACGCGCTTCGTAGATGGCCAATTGAGCATTATGCAAAACTTGCAATTTTATTAAGAGAAAAGGGCTATGAAGTGGTAATTACAGGTGCTGAGACAGATGGATGGTGCAGTGAGTATTTCTTGGGGTTTGAAAATTTGATTGGAAAGACGGGTTTGCTTGAACTCATCGATTTTTATAAACAGTGTTCTTTGTTAATTACTCATGATAGTGGGCCTATGCACTTGGCAAAGCTCTCTGATTGTGAAGTAATTGCTCTATTTGGCCCCACAAACCCCTTTGAAAGAACTGGATCTCCAGAAAAAATTCATGTGATTTGGGGAGGAAAGGATTTGCCTTGTCGTCCTTGTTATGATGGGAAAAATTATCCCCCTTGCAAAAGCAATATCTGCTTGAAGCAAATCACCCCTGAAGAAGTTTTAGAACTTGTGGAGCTGCGTAAGTGAAAATAAAATCAGCACCAGCTCTTTTTATCGATAAAAGAGCTTCATAAAAAACCTTTTCGGCATCGAGATATCCCTTTTCATGTGCAGCCATCACCATGGCGTACTCCCCGCTTACATGATAAGCGCAAATGGGAATGTGGATCTGTTCTTTCATCTTGGCAATGACATCGAGATAATAAAGAGCAGGTTTCACCATGACCATATCAGCGCCCTCTTCTACATCAAGCATTGCTTCTAGTAGTGCTTCGCGAATGTTTGCAGGATTGAGTTGATATGTTTTTTTATCCCCGAAGGCCAAAGAAGATCCGAGAGCTTCTCGAAAAGGAGTGTAAAGAGAAGAGGCGTATTTTGCAGTGTAAGAGAGGATATTTACGTTTGTATGGCCGCTTGCATCTAGGGCTTTTCGAATAGCTTCTACTCTTCCATCCATCATGTCGCTTGGAGAGATAATATCAGCGCCACACTCTGCATGGAGAAGGGACATTTGAGATAAAATGAGAACTGTCTCATCGTTGAGAATTTCTTGGTTTTCGTTGGCAATTCCGTCGTGTCCATGAATTGTATAGGGATCAAGTGCAATGTCAGTGATTACGCATAGGGAAGGGAGCTCTTTTTTCAAAATCTTCAAAGCTTTGGGAATGATCCCTTTTTCATTAAGCGCTTCTTTCGCAAAGAGATCTTTTTTTTCCTTGGGATTAAAAGGGAAAATATTGATCGCTTGTATCCCCTTGCGATGCAATTTTTCAGCCTCCTTAACAAGGAGGTCGATAGATAATCTTTCGATTCCTGGCATTGAGGAAATTTCTTGCCTTTGGTTTGTTCCTTCAACGACAAAAAAGGGAACCACCAGATCTTGCGGCAATAAAGTAGTTTCTTGGCAAAGATTGCGTATTGCTGCGCTTTTGCGGTTTCGTCGCGGCCTTTTTAACATTGACTTCTCTCTTTAAAATATGACAATCTTATAGAACAAGGAGATTGTTTTATGCAAGGCTACGAAGAATTTACAGAAGGTCAGCTTAAGATTCTTAATCGATATGTTACAAGTTCCACTAGCAATGTGTTTGTCTTGCGCAATCTTCCAGAAGTGATTAAAGGAGCTTTGTTCTCCCGCTATTCCCGCTCGAGTTTAGGATTGCGCTCCCTTTTATTAAAAGAGTTTATCCTCAACGAAGAAACCGCCTTTGCCTCGATTGCAAGAGATTTTAAGGCTAGCGAAGAAAATGAGATTGAAGATCAGATCATGGCGATCAAAAAAGCGCAAAATTTTTACGATCGTATTTTAGATGGCTATGGTGATGATTCTATCGGGGAACTTGGAGGAGCGCATCTTGCTGTAGAAAATATTTCTATGATCGCAGCAAAAATTTTAGAAGACTCTAGAATTGGAGGCTCTCCCTTAGAAAAATCGACTCGTTACATCTTCTTTGACCAAAAAGTAAATGGAGAATACTTGTTTTATCGGGAACCCATTTTAATGGCCTCTGCTTATCGCGATGCTTACATAAAAATGTGCAATCAGCTTTTTGAAACGTATTCTCAACTCATTCCTCCGCTTACAGAACTGATGGAGAAAAAGTTTCCTAAGGAGCATGATATTTCAAAAGTGGCGTATACAGCTGCTCTCCGAGCTAAAGTTTTAGATTGTTTAAGAGGGCTTCTTCCAGCAAGCACGCTTACGAATATGGGCGTTTATGGAAATGGGAGATTTTTTGAGAGCACCCTCCAAAAACTCAATAGCCATAACTTAGCAGAAATGCAAGACATTGGACGAAAAGGGTACCAAGAGCTTAATAAGGTAATTCCTTCTTTTGTAAGAAGAGCAGAGGCTAGTCACAAATATCAAAAATCGTTCACGCTTTTCACAGAGCAGATGAATAATGATCTCAAGTCAATATCCAATAAGCATGCGTATTGTCTGGATAAGATGCAGACGTACGGTGTCCGTTTAGTTGATTACGACATGGAAAGCCCAACAAAAGTTGCAGCAGCTCTCTTATTTAGTCATTCGAATGCGGGGCTTGTAGAGCTTAGCGATTATTGTAGTGATCTTGATGAGGAAGAACTTGGTCGTATTTTAGAATCAGGATGCTCTTTTAGAGAAAACAGAAGGCATAAGTCTCCAAGAGCTCTTGAGCACGCAACATTCACTTTTGAAATCTTGGCAGACTTTGGCGTGTATAGAGATTTACAAAGACATAGAATGCTCACTCAAGACAGACAACTCCTTTCTTGCAATTTTGGTCATTACGTTCCTCAAGAGCTTAGAGGAACAGAAATGGAAGCAATCTATTGTGGAGCACTAGAAGATGCGAAAAAAGTCTACGATCTCATTGCGGTAGAGCTTCCAGAAGAAGCTCAATATGTTGTTCCAATGGCTTATAATATTCATTGGTATTTTCATATCAACTTAAGAGCGCTCCAATGGATGTGTGAACTGAGATCGGCGCCTGCAGGTCATCCTACGTATCGCTATATCGCCCAAGAGATGGCAAAACAAGTCACCAATGTTTTTCCTTGTTTTGAGAGATATTTTAAATTTGTCGATTATGATGGGCACGAACTTGGCAGACTTGGACAAGAAATTAAAATCATTGAAAAAATGCAAACAAAACAAGCATCTGTATGACAGCAAAAAAAGGTAGTGTACTTGGCGGCACTCTTCTCATCGGAGGAAGTTGCATTGGAGCCGGAATGTTAGCACTTCCCATTATCACAGGACTTGCGGGATTTGTTCCTGCGATGGTTATGTTTTTTTGCGCTTGGGGCTTTATGACTATAACTGCTCTTCTTATGATTGAAGCCAATGCTTGGTTCAAAGACAAAGTGAATATCATTTCTATGGTAGGTCACAGTCTTGGCAAATGGGGACGGCTCATTAGCTGGACCTTGTACCTTTTTTTATTTTATGCACTCCTTGTTGCCTATATTTCGGGAAGCGGTAATCTCGCTTCCACATTTTTAAACTGGTCCTTTTCTTGGAACATTCCCATTTGGATTGCGAGTTTATTTTTTGTCCTCCTTTTTGGTTGGCTGATTTTTTTGGGAACAAGACCTGTGGATTTATGGAATCGGGTCCTCATGGTGGGAAAGATTGCGACCTATCTTGGGATGGTATTTTTAGGAGCAGCGTATGTTTCTCCAAAATTATTGAGCCATTTTGAACCGGCTTATGCTGTAGCATCTTTGCCCGTTCTTGTGATTGCGTTTGGTTTTCATAACATGATCCCTACACTGTTTTCTTATATGGGGGGCGATGTAAAGCGTGTGCGGCTGACTATTTTAAGTGGCGGCTTATTTGCACTTGGAATCTATATTATTTGGGAGATTATCGTTTTGGGAATCGTTCCCCTTGAAGGTTCTTCAGGAATAAGAGAAAGCCTAAAAGGCGATAAAGAAGCTGCGCAGGCAGTTGCTGGCATTCTTGGCTCTTCATGGGTGAGTATGTTTGCTCAAGGACTTGCGTTTTTTGCCATTCTCACATCATTTTTAGCGCAATCTTTAGCTTTGGTACATTTCTTATCAGATGGTTTCAAAATAAAAAGCCAAAATCGGGAGAATATAAAGATGTGTGCGCTGGCCCTTTTGCCGCCACTTATCCTTTCAGTCATATACCCTCAGCTTTTTTTTACAGCCTTAAACTTCGCAGGAGGTGTCTGCGCAGTGGTCCTTTTTGGCGTTATTCCTGTATGCATGGTATGGAAAGGACGATACACAAAACAACTTTCCTCCCCTTACCAAGTATTCGGTGGTAAATCCCTTCTCGTAATTATTTTCCTCTTCGCAGTGTTTGTTTTAGGCTTTCAACTTTCTAGCATGCTTGGATTATGAGTTTAATTGTCATTGGTGGTGGAGCAGCGGGAGTTTTTGGGGCCATTTCTGCGAAAGAAGCCAATCCCAAGATGGAAGTAGTGCTCTTAGAAAAGTCTGCAGTTCTCCTATCAAAAGTAAAAGTGTCGGGTGGCGGAAGATGCAATGTCACTCATGCCTGTTTTGATCCTAAATTGCTTGTCAAAAATTACCCTCGTGGAGAAAAAGAGCTTCTAGGTCCCTTTCACAAGTTTGGCCCGAAAGAGACAATCGAATGGTTTGCATCTCATGGGGTAAAACTTAAGACAGAAAAAGATGGGAGAATGTTTCCTGTAACAGACAGTTCTGAAACAATCATTAGCTGCTTATTAAATACGGCAAAAAAATTAGGCGTGGATATTCGTACACGTCAAAAAATAGAAAACCTGCAAGATTTCAAGGGCAAGAAAATTTTGCTTGCAACAGGAAGCAGCCCTGATGGGTATAGATGGGCAAAAGCATTTGGTCATACGATCCAAAGTCCTGTTCCCTCTCTTTTTACATTTAATGTGCCTACATCCCCTTTAAAAGAGCTCAGCGGAGTTGTAGTAGCAAATGTTGAGGTGAAGGTGGGCCCGTTTTCACAAAAGGGGCCTTTATTAATTACTCACTTTGGTTTTAGTGGTCCTGCAATCATAAAACTCTCTGCCTGGGCAGCAAGGTATTTGCATGAGAGAAATTATCACACCGATTTTACGATTCATTGGCCGGAAGAACTTCCTAAAAGTCTTTTGAAAATTAAAAATCTTCCTACGGTTTTTCATATTGAAGGAAAAACTACGAATAAAGAAGAGTTTGTTACTTGTGGTGGCGTCACATTAAAAGAGGTCGATTTTAGGAGTATGGAGAGCAAAATCCATCCAGGTCTTTACTTTGCCGGAGAAATTCTCGATATTGATGGGGTTACTGGCGGTTTTAATTTTCAAAATGCGTGGACAACTGGTAAACTAGCCGGTAGCCATGTTTAAGCTTAAAACAGAATTTACACCTTGCGGAGATCAGCCAAAGGCCATTGAGGCCTTAACGCAAGGCCTTGTTCATGGGAAAAAAGCTCAGGTGCTTTTAGGAGTCACAGGTTCTGGTAAAACATTTACTATGGCCAATGTGATTGCCAAAGTTCAAAGGCCTACTCTTATCCTTGCGCATAACAAGACTCTTGCAGCGCAGCTCTACCAAGAATTTAAATCTTTTTTCCCCGAAAATGCTGTCGAATATTTTGTTTCGTATTATGACTACTATCAACCAGAAGCGTACATTGCACGGACAGACACGTATATTGAGAAAGATTTAGCCATCAACGATCAAATTGATCGGATGCGCCTTTCTGCCACACGATCGCTCATAGAAAGACAGGATGTAATTATTGTTTCTTCTATTTCTTGTATCTACGGTTTAGGTTTGCCGGAATATTACGCAGAGATGAAGCTGGGATTGAGTGTTGGAGAAAAGAAAAGACGGGATGAAGTGTTATTACATCTCGTAGAAATGCATTACAAAAGAAATGATTTTGATTTGATGCGCGCCTCTTTTAGAGCAAGAGGAGATGTTTTAGAGATTATGCCTGCTTATGAAGAGGATTTAGCATATCGTGTAGAGTTTTTTGGAGATGAGATAGAAAGGATCAGTGAAATAGACCCATTAACTGGAAGAGTCAGGAAAAGATTGGAAAAAATCACGATTTTTCCTGGATCTCACCACGTTACGCCAGAAAATGTCAGATATAGTGCAATAGATAGCATCCGGACAGAGCTTGGAGAGAGATATACCTATTTTGAGGCAAATCAACGCTATATCGAAATGCAACGGATTAAAGAGCGAACCCTTTACGATTTGGAGATGATTAAAGAGATCGGTTTTTGTAAAGGGATTGAAAACTACTCTCGCCACTTTAGCAAAAGAATGCCCGGCGACCCCCCTCCTTGCTTAATCGATTATTTCCCTAAAGATTTCTTGTTTTTCATTGATGAATCTCACCAAACATTACCCCAATTACATGCGATGTATAATGGAGATAAATCTAGAAAACAGGCTCTTGTGGAATTTGGATTTCGTCTCCCTTCTGCATTTGATAACCGTCCCCTTAAATTTGAAGAAGTCTACAGAAAAATCGATCAAGTTATTTACGTTTCTGCAACGCCAGGCTTATTCGAAATTCAGGAAGCAGGCGGGGATGTGGTAACCCAAGTGATCCGGCCTACAGGTCTTTTAGATCCTGTAATTGAGGTTAGGCCTGCGACAAATCAAGTGGATGATTGCCTCGAAGAGATCCGCGTTGAAACAGAAAAGGGGGGGAGAGTGTTAATCACAACCCTCACCAAAAAACTCTCTGAAGATCTGACAAAATATCTCACGGACATCAACATTAAAGCAAAATACCTCCATTCAGATATCGATACCCTAGAAAGAGTGCAAATTCTCAACGATCTACGCAGGGGCTTTTTCGATGTCCTGGTTGGCATCAATTTATTAAGAGAAGGGCTCGATTTGCCTGAGGTGACCCTCGTTGCCATCCTAGATGCTGATAAGCAAGGCTTTTTACGCAGCGAAACAGCCCTTATCCAGACCTGTGGCAGGGCGGCTCGTAACATTAAAGGACGGGTGATTATGTATGCAGATGTTCAAACTGCAGCCATAAAAAAGGCTCTCGAAGTTACAGAATCGAGAAGAGAGATCCAAGGCGCTTATAATCAGAAACATGGCATTATTCCAAGAACCACACAAAAAGCCCCCATTGAAGACCTGATGGACTCTCTTCAAGAAGTTCTCCCTTCTGCTAAAGAAGACCATCATCTTAACGCTAAAGAGGTTACAGATAAAATCCACGAGTGCAAAGCCGAGATGCATCGCGCTGCAAAAGAGCTCCGTTTTGAAGATGCCGCTCATTTCCGCGACCTCTTAAAACACTACCAAGACCTCCAGCTTCTCGAAGATAGCGTCTAAATTAAATCCAAAATCGACTTTATCTCCATTTTTTTAATAGATCGCGTTACTTTTAAGCTCAAAAAAGGAAATAACTTGAAAAAAAGTGAGGATAAAGTTATTATATGCTCTATGAAGACATTAATAGGAAGAGAGGCTGAAATAGAGGTTTTGGATCGGTTATTTCAGTCTGAAAACGCTGAATTTCTCGCCATTTATGGAAGAAGACGTGTAGGCAAAACTTTTTTGGTAACGCAGCATTTTAAGGATAGGGGGATTTTTTTTGAGATTACTGGCGCCCCGAACGCGACTACCAAAGAGCAGCTTTTAAATTTTCATGATGAATTTTGTGCGCTTTTTAAGAGAGAGAAAAAGCCTCCAAAAACATGGGCCGAAGCTTTTGGTCGCTTGAGAGATGCGATTAAGGAAATTTCTCCTTCTAAAAAAGTGATTCTTTTTTTTGATGAACTTCCCTGGTTGGCATCGACAAGATCAAGATTTCTCCAAGCTCTAGATTACAACTGGAATCGGCATTTTTCTAGAATGCCAAATGTACTTCTTATTGTGTGCGGTTCTTCAGCATTTTGGATGGTAAGCCAAATCATCAATAATAAGGGCGGACTCTATGGCCGCCTAAGTGCGCACCTTCGAATTTCCCCTTTTTCGCTTAGCACCACGGAAAAATATCTTCAAAGTCGAGGCATTCAGCTGCCTCAAGCGCAGATCTGTGAAATTTATATGATTACAGGAGGGGTTCCTAAATATCTTTCTTATTTGGAACCCGGCCAATCAGCAGCTCAGTGTATTCATTCTCTTTGTTTTACTCCGCAGGCTCCTCTAGTGGGAGAATTTTATAAGTTGTACCACTCCCTTTTTAAGAATCCTGAGCTTCATTTTACCATTGTTCAAACGCTTGCAAAAAAACACTATGGACTAACTCGTAAGGAACTGTTGCGGGAAACAAAATTAGGAAATACCGGTCGGACAAGTGAAATTCTTACGGAACTAATCGAGTCAGGATTTATCACGTTAAGACCTGAAATTGGAAAGCAAACAAGGGAAGCTCATTATTATCTTAGCGATGAATATAGCCTTTTTTATTTGAACTGGATAGAGCCGGTAAAAACGACTATTTTGCAAGATGTTGATACGAATTATTGGCTTCAACAGCAAAACACACAAAGTTGGAAGATTTGGGCGGGGTACGCCTTTGAAAATGTCTGTTTTAAGCACCTCACAAAAATCAAAGATGCCCTCCGCATTGGGGGAGTTATTACAACTGCAGGGTATTGGAAGTCCTTAAAAGATGGTAAAAAAGAGGCAGAAATTGATCTCGTAATTGATCGGTCAGATCAAAGCATCAATCTTTGCGAAATTAAGTTTTATAATGAGCCTTTTGAAATGGACCATTCCTATGCCAAAGAACTACAGAGAAAAAAAGGAGTATTCTCAGCTCGAACCAAAACGCGCAAAGCCTTATTTGTGACCCTAATTACTTCCTTTGGGGCAGTAAAAAATCCTGCTTATTTGTCTGTCATTAACAATCAAATCACATTAGAGAATCTATTCGACTAAATAGACGCTTCTTCCTTAGGATAAGTTATTTGCATTTTTAAATAATAATTATACGGATGCTTCCTATTTAGAATAAGCATGTTACGTTTATTAAATAATTTACTTTACAAATAAATTATATATTGTTATAATAGTATCTATAACTAATAGGTATTATGTCATTTATAAACTATGTAAGAAAAGCTAAAGACCTCTTTCTAAATGAAAATGAAAAATATACTAAAGCAGTCAAAGGGATTGATTTAGGATTGGCAAGGCTTGCAACCCTTTATCAAGGGGGGAAAATCCCGAAAGAGATCACCCTCACACCTGGAGAAGTAGATACTCTTGCGCATAAAGTTGTCTCCTTAAAAGGGGAAAGGAAAACAGGGTATTTTAAAGCATCAGAACATAACATCCCAAGACCCGTTCAAATCACAGACGATGGACGGGTGTTTGTCCATTATTCAAAGAAGGATGAGCTTCTATGGGAAGGGGGCGGTAATAAAATTAAGGCTGCATCAGATATCACCAATGACAAAATTTACGTCCGAAGAACAAGGCAGAGATTATATTGTCCCGATGTGGGTCCAAAGAATATGGAAGAGTACAGGGCAGAGTATAAACGCCAAAATGAAATCCTCGATGAGCCAAATGCACGGCAGGCTGATTTTTACAAAGACCAGTTGAAAGACAAAGAGCATTTTGTTGAAGTGATAGGAAAAACCACTTTTATTGCAAAAGATGAAGCTAAAAAAACGGTCGTTTTAATGGAGTTTTGTGAAGATGGCTCTCTTGCAAAAATAGTGGACGAAAATACTGCTCCATTTGAAACAAGGCTTGATGTATCCATTGGAGTTCTTAAGGCCGCGAAGGTTATGCATAAGAAGAACATTGTTCATAAAGATCTTAAACCTGAAAACATTCTTCAGAATGGGAAACAAATTAAGATCACAGATTTTGATGAAGCTATAGTGGGTGAATTCATCGAATGCCCTGTTTCCGGTTCAACACAGCGCTATGTGCCACCAGGAGGCTCCCGTTCCTGCTTAAAAGCAAATGATATTTTTGCGCTTGGCATGACGCTAAAAGATATTTGCTTTGGCCGAGATGATCGGACTGTTTCTCAGATTAGAGCCACTTTATCTGATCCAAAGGAACTTGCCACATTACATATTATCGAAAAAATGTTGGAACCAAAACTAGAGAACCGCACCATTACCGCCTCCCAAGCCCTCAAACAACTCTCAAACCTCCAGAAAAAATAATCTTTTTTCTTCGTAATAAATCACTCCCGAACATAAATTTGATCTATGCCTGGGAAATATTATGTGAATGATTGGTTTGGAAAAATTGCGCTGATGCTTTTTGATTTTTTTTTGCCAAAAGCTAAAAAGCGGAAAATCCCTTCAAAATTTCATAGCATACTTCTATCAAATATTGCGCATCTGGGAGATGTTGTTCTCTCAACTGGCGTTCTAGAACCTATTAAAAAAGCTTATCCCCATGTGAAAATTGGATTTTTAGTCTCTAGTAGCTCAAAACAAGTCATCGAAGGACATCCTCTCATCGATCATATTCACACCTTTGATCATGCGAAATTTAAGCGGGGCAAAAGCTCAAGATTCAAAGCTCTTCGAGAAATTCGGAAAATGAAGTATGACATTGCAATTGATCTCTATGTCTATTATCCCAATACCATCTCTCTTTTTTGGTTAGCGGGCATTCCCATACGTATTGGATATCGTAGTGGCGGTGGAGGGCCGCTCCTAACTCACTATTTGGATCGTTCTAATAAGCATATTCTTGAATACCATTTCGATTTATTGAAGTTTCTCTCCATTCACACTTTTGGAAAACCCTTCCTTCCTGAAAAAGCCTTTGCTATTCCTAAAGAAGAATACATCGTTGTACACATGGGAGATCCTACCTCTCCTAAAAGTTTACCAAAAGACAAGTGGCTGGAGCTCTTTAAAAAATACTCTGAAACGCAACTAGTATTTACAGGGTACGGAGCAAAAGAAAATGCTCAAATCAACGAAGGACTCAATCTTTGCAATAAAATCTCCTTCCAAGAGCTTGTCTATCTGATCAAGCATTGCAAACTGCTCGTCAGCATCGATTCTGTTCCCAGCCACATTGCTTCTTGTTTTGAAAAGCCCTGCATCATTATATTCCGTGAAACCCACACCCTCGACCAATGGAAACCCTTTAATCCTAACGCACACGTATTAGAATGCTGAAAAATATCTTAGTGAATTTTGCAGGGAAAGGAGTCAGTGTTTTGCTTTCGCTGATTTGTATTCCGTTATATATTCATTTTCTGGGGATTGAAGGGTATGGAGAGATAGGGATTTTTTATACTTTCATGTCTGTAATCAATATGTTTAGTTTGGGACTAGCCCCGATCATTACAAGAGAGATGGCAAGAAATCGAGAGTCATTTGAATTGCTCGGAATGGTTGAGATTACGTATTTGGTATTGGGTTGTGGGATTATTCTTTGTGCTGGAGAGAAGTTTACTTGGATCATGGCTCTTATTATTGCTTTGCAAATGCTCTACTGTGTCTATGATGCAGCTCTTATGGGAATGCAAAGACAGGTCCAGGCAAATGTATGGAATGTTGTTTTTGCAGTGATTCGAGCGTTTGGGGCTTTCTCTCCAACGTTGAACATTTTTTTTCTTTGGCTTGCAATAGTTACTCTTTTGCAAGCAGTTGTTTTTCGCTGTTTTTTGTATAGGAATTTTCCTAAATGGAATTTTCCATTGCTAAAGCAATATAAAAATATGCTTTTGGAAAGCAGCGGCAATTCGATTTTAGGGCAAATTCTTACACAGATAGATAAAATTGTGTTAATTAGGATGGTTAGCTTAGAAGCATTTGGATATTATTGCGTGGCTAGCAGTATTTGTAATTCAATTTCTCATGTAGTTTTCCCTGTGATCCAAAGTTTTTATCCCACATTTTCTGAGTATTTTGCCTTAAATCGAAATGTTGATGCAGCCTATAAATTCGGAATGAAAATTCTCTGTTTTTTAGTTGTGCCTATAGGAACAGTTCTTTGCTTTTTTTCGAAACAGATCCTTCTTCTTTGGACACAAAATTCTGTCATTGCGGAACATACTTATAAGATTGTGATTTTGCTATCTATTGCTAAAACTCTTGAAGGGATGGTGCAGTTGCCTTGGAGCCTTACCTTTGCATTTGGATGGAGGAAAGGGGTTTTATATCAGCAGTTTATTTCTTTGCTTATCATGGTTCCCTCTATGATTTGGGCGATAATTCATTTTGGGAGTCTAGGAGCTTGTGTAGTTTTAATTGTGATTAACTTAGGATATCTTCTTATTGGAGTACCCATGATCCATAAGCGAGTGTTGTATGCGCGGGAATAAGCTGCTTAGATTTTTAGACAGGTATTTGGGAATCCCACTAATATTTATCTTAGGATTATTTCGAAAAAAGCGGAAGTTGCCTGAAGTTAGACGGATTGGAATTTTGAAGACGGCGGGTAT
>JABDHB010000014.1 GCA_013285775.1 Chlamydiota bacterium
TGTGTTATCAAATAACTTGAATAGAAGGAACATCATTATGTGCAGCAATAATACAGGTGCGATGCAGTAGCGAAATGGATATATGTAAAGTTTTGCGATGGCAAGCCCTTTTTTTCCTGGTGTGGAGTGTATTCCTCCATGTGCTTTAATGAGTTCTAGGACTTTTGAGTTTCTTTGCCACCTGTCTAATGATCTGTTTCCGAATTGATCTACGCGGTTGACGTTCGCTCCGTGCTCCATCATTGTTTTAGCAACGGTGAGATCTGAGGTGAGACTCCAAAGGTCATAGCTCGAACGATTCAATCGGAGATTTGGGTTGGCTCCTATGTACAAATAAGGCAGGATTTTTTTGTTTAATTGCTTGATTCTTGTTTCAGTAAGGAGATAGTCTGGCCAAAAATGAAGAGTTTGAGGCCCTGTCCATGGATCTGAAGTGCTTATAAAAGGCATATGTAAAAAAGCGTCCCATTTTGATCGGAGGGAGCCTTCATCCCGTTTAAAAATCTGTTCCATTGGTTCTAGCATCGGGGAATTTCTAGAGAGAAGGTGCACTGTAAATGTGTAGATGTGTGTGACGAAAAGACTTTCGACATATTGCTTATTTTGGAAAAAAAGAGGAAAGGTCCCTTCTCTTATGCAAAAAGCTCTCTGCAGGATAACAAAATACCGATAGATATCTTTGAGTGTTGTAATTGTGGAAACGCGCTGCGCGCATTGATTTTGCTTTACCGCTAGTCGATTGATCGCATGAGGCTTAGTTGGGATAGAATTTTTTAAGTTGAATTTGTTCCAATAGTTTTTACTAAAACTTCTATGACGGTGGCCGCTTGGGACCTGCATCTCTGCTTTAGAAAGAATTAAAAACGAAAAAATTTTGTACAGTTCGTCTGGAACGACATGTTTGATTGGTCCTGTAGATTGGTAATAACTCAAACTGCCATTATTTAATACAGGAGCTGTCATAAAAACTTCCTTTTTAAGATGCAAGAATAGCAAATTGTACCTTTTTTAATTTAAAAAGGCAACTTTTTAGGAAAGCTCATAACTCTTTTATTGTTAAGTTGTTATGAGAAATGCAACTATAGTTGCAAAAAAAGGACTAGATTTTGCATAATGGGTAGCAGGTAGGTGGGTCAATGCATAATAGATTTTTTACGCCTCCAGGGCAAAGTTATTTTCTTTTTGGCCCGAGGGGGACTGGTAAGTCGACTTGGCTTAAAACGCATTATCCGAATGCTTATTGGATAGATTTGCTTGATCCTGAAACTTTCCGGTTTTTTTCCGCTGGTCCTGAAAGGCTTTTTCAAATTTTAGCTGAAAATTTGGAACAAAAGGTTGTCGTTATTGATGAGGTGCAGAAAGCTCCGGAACTTTTAAATGTTGTTCATAGTTTAATAGAAGAAAAGAAGGGATACCAGTTTATATTAACCGGATCGAGTGCAAGAAAGCTTAAAAAACAAGGGGTGAATCTTTTGGGTGGAAGGGCATTTCTCAAACACATGCCTCCCTTTTATGCTCGAGAACTGGGTTTATCATTTAATCTTGCTAGAAGCTTAAAGTTGGGGATGCTTCCGATCGTTTTGGATTCTCCAAATCCTGAAGAGGTGTTGAGAGCTTATGCTGGCATTTATCTTAAAGAAGAAGTTCAGGCAGAGGGGATTGTAAGGAGCGTGGGAGATTTTGCCAGATTTTTAGAAACGATGAGCTTTTCTCATGCATCACTCATTAATGCATCGAATATTTCTCGAGAATGTCAGATAGCTCGTAAGACTGTGGATAGTTACTTGATGATTCTTGAGGATCTTCTCCTCTCTTTTCAACTTCAAATTTTTCGACGAAAAGCAAAAAGAGCTCTTTCAGATCATTCTAAATTTTATTTTTTTGATGCAGGAGTTTACTGCTCTCTTACGTTTAAAGAGACTGAGAGAGAAGGAGCTGCCTTAGAAGGACTTGTAGCGCAACATTTGAAGGCGTGGGTAGATGCACAAATTGAACCTCATCAAATTCATTTTTGGCGTACAGTTTCAAAAGTCGAAGTGGATTTTGTTCTCTCAGGTCCTGCGAGTTTTTTTGCAATAGAAGTGAAAAATGGATCAACTGTTCATCCTGCTGACCTTCGTAGCTTAGAAATATTCCTAGAAGATTACCCTGAAGCAAAAGCCATTTTATTATACCGCGGAAAACACAAATTTACGGAAAGAGGTATTCTCTGTTATCCAGTTGATGAATACCTTATGCAAATCCAACCAGAATTTCCTCTCCCTTTTTAACCTGAGTTTTGGGTTTAATCCTGAGCGAATTAAACCCAAAACTCAGGTGATTACGTCCGATCATCGGCGAAAATAGAGGTGGCCCTGCGAGCGCAGCTCGCTTTGGAGTGCGGCAACTTGTTGCCGCTTTCGGACACAGCAATTCATTGCTGTGCCCAAGTTCAGCAATAAATTGCTGAAGAGAAAAGCGGCAACAAGTTGCCGCACTCCAAAGCGAGCTGCGCTCGCAAACTAGAATCTTACTTTAACCCAAAACTCAGGTTTTTAGGGAAGGGTGATGGTAAGGGGAGCGCTTTCGACGTTTGAACTATTTACTGCTGTAACGCTATATAGGTATTCTACTCCAGTTGCTCTATTGTGATCTTGAAATGTTAAAGGGTTGGTGGATAGCACTGATCCAATAAGAATGCCATTGCGATAGACGTTATATTTTACGATGTTTGTTGAGGTGCTTGGACACCAGTTAATGGTGTTGTATTTCTCGCTTTGAGTTGCAAATTTGTTGTTTTTTTGGTTTCCATTGATGCATTGAGGTGCCACAACAGGAGAGGGAGGAGGTGGTGCAGATGCTGAATAAATTGCATAAAATGGTTGAGAAGACTCATCAGCCCATGTAGCGATGATATGACCTGAGTGATTATCATATGCTAAAAAGACGTTTTCGTTGCCAGCAACCCCCATGGTACCTGAAATTTCCTGTATTATGCCGCTCCATGTACCGAAGTTGGTGGATTCGTAAACGGAATAACGGGGGAGTCCATCGATGCTGTCTGTCCAAACAGCAACCAGTTCTTGGGTTGTTGGATCATAGGCAGAAAAAACATTAGAATGTGTTGCAGAGGATCCAGGAATCTGAGTCGGAGTACTCCATGTGTTAGACTGATATGTAGCATAATAGGGGAGATTGCCCGGACCTTGCCAGGTAGCTACAGTTTGGTCGGTTTCTGCATCATAGCAAACAAAAACGGAAGATCCAGTCATAGCAGTGGCGCCTGGAATAGCGGCTGCAGATAAAAAATCTCCAGCAGAGTATACGGCGTATGTAGGGATATGTGTTGTTGCATCTGTCCATGTGGCAATGACTTGCTGAGTTGAAGAGTTATACGCTGAAAAAATATCAAAAAGTGCATTCTTGGTTCCAGGAGGGATTGGGGTAGAGAAAGCATCCCAACCACCAGACCATTGAGTGGAAGTAGCGGTGGGTGTTCCGCAAGTACCAACGATCGTAGAATTTGCTGCATCATAAGATGTATAGAGACTTTCCACACACGAAATGTTTATAGCTGTTGGGCCAGTCCAGATGCCCCCGCTGTATGTTTGGGAGTACATCGTAGTGGTAATATCATGATAGGTAGCAAGGAGCTCGCTTGCATTCGCATCATACACCAGATATATATTCGTGCCAGGTTTTACATTGTCAGAGGTGTTTAAAGAACCAACTACACCGGTCCATGCACCAGATACATATTTAGTATAAACTATATCATTGTTGGGTTGCATGGTGTCTGGCGTATTCCAAATAGTAATGAATTCAGAGCTGGCTGAATCGTAACAGGAAGTGACATCGCTATTTGGGCTAATACCGGCAGTTCCTGGAATAAGTGCGGCTGTACTAAAAGTGCCAGCCTGAAGGGAAAGAAAAGGAAGGAGTGTCAGAGTTAGGAAAATTTTTTTCATGAGAGCCTCCATTGGTTGCCTGCAAAGTTAAAATTTTTCAGTTTTTTTTGCAAACAATTATAACCTGAGTTTTGGGTTTTAATGAAGCGAGCGCAAGCGAGCTTTTTGGAGTGCGCAAATTTATTTGCGCTTTTCTCTACATCGATTTATCGATGTACAAGCCCGCGGCGATAAATCGCCTTGAAAAAAAGCGCAAATAAATTTGCGCACTCCAAAGCTCGCTTGCGCTCGCAAACTAGAATCTTACTTTAACCCAAAATTCAGGTTTATAGTGATGCCCACCAAAAACCGTTAGACGGCTGTAAGTACTAGGTATGCCATGAGCAAGATAAGTGCAATAAGAGGGATAAATTGTAGTAAAGCAAGTGCTCTGTTTCCCAATGGTGCATTCGTTCCACCGCTTGCTTTGATGAGATCTCTGACTTTTGGGTTTCTGAACTCTCTATCCAATGATCTGCGCCCAAGGTGATCCGCCCGGTTGACATTATATCTCCTAACTCTTTTATTGTTAGTCTATTGTGAAAAATACAGCTCTAGCTTTCTCATGATGTCGGAGAGCTCTTTTTCTGTTTGAACGAGGGTGGCTTGGATTTTTTGGACGAGATGAGGAGGGGCTTTTTCGATAAAACTTTGGTTAGCAAGTTGCTCTCGTGCGTGGTTTTGAGAGGCGATCAGCTTTTCTTTTTCTTTGTTTAGGCGGAGGGTTTCTTTCTCTTTCATTTCTGCAGGAAGGGGGATGATGAGCTTGATATTTCCGATAATGGCAGATGCGCTCATGGGGATGGCTGTTTCAGTAGGGGGATAGGTAATCTTTCCCAGTCTTACTAAGCTTTTTAAAATAGATTCGTTATTTTTAACGAGGGAAGCTTCGCCAATTAGAATCAGATCGGTAATTGTGCCAGGTGGTAGCTGCATTTCGGCGCGGATATTGCGCACGGCGTGTAGGACTTGGTCTAGTATAGCAAAGGTCTCTTCCACTTTAAGATCTCTTTTTCCAATGGGTTTTGGGAATTCTGCAATGATACAGGCTTTTGCTTGAAGGGCTGTGATATAATGCTCTGTGGCTTTCGCATCTTGAGCGATCTCCTTGAGGTAGGAGTAGATTTCTTCAGTGATAAAGGGTGCCATGGGGTGCATAAGTCTAACAACTGCGCCTAAAATAACGAAAAGGAGTTTTTGCTTGTTTTCTCGCTGTTCAGGAGTCCCCACTTTGCCAAAGAGGTAGGGTTTGGTCATTTCGACGTAGTAGGCGCAAAACTCTTTCCAGAAAAACTCGTAAGACTCTGTTGCGGCTTTATCGAAAGCGTAAGCAGTTAGGTGGTTTGTGACATCTGTGATGGTTCTACTTAAAAGAGAAAGGATCCAGTGATCTTCTAAAGTATAGAGCTCCTCCTTTAATCCGGTATTTAAGGAAAGTCCTTCTAGATTCATAAGAACGTAGCGGGTCCCATTCCAAATTTTATTAGCGAAGTTCTTAAATTCTTCGAAGCGCCTTTTATCTAAATCGATTTGTCTTGCATAAGTGGTGCTAGAACAAAGAGCCATCCTCATGGCATCTGTGCCATAAGAGTCGATTAACTCAATGGGGTCAATGATGTTTCCTTTGGATTTTGACATTTTTTCCCACTTATAGTGGATGTCTGGAGGGATGGGAGCTCCCATATCATAGTCGTGCCTTTCTTTTCCTGTGATATAGGCAATAGAGCCATCTTTATTGAGTTTCCAGTACGATTTGCCGTAGATGAGTCCATGGACGAAAGTTTCGTGAAAGGGGACATCGTTAAGGGCATATTCTCCCATGAGAATCATTCTTGCTACCCAGAAAAAGAGGATATCATGTGCGGTTACAAGTGTAGATGTGGGGTAAAATTTTTGAAGATCATCTGTTTGTTCGGGCCATCC
Source organism: Chlamydiota bacterium (assembly GCA_013285775.1). Classification (GTDB taxonomy): domain Bacteria; phylum Chlamydiota; class Chlamydiia; order Chlamydiales; family Rhabdochlamydiaceae; genus JABDHB01. The sequence goes on from JABDHB010000014.1 coordinate 5,850, forward strand.
CATCGTGCTAAAAGGCCAAAGGCCTGAAGAAAACCAAGTATCAAGAACATCTTCATCTTGTACCCAGCCATCTCCTGGAGATTCCTCGCTACAAACCATCTCATCGCCCTTATACCAAATAGGGATCCTATGCCCCCACCAGAGCTGTCTTGAAATGCACCAGTCGCGTAAGTTATCGATCCAATGGAAATAGGTATTTTCCCAATGCTCGGGGATGAGTTTGACTCTTTTATCTTGTACAGCGCTTCGCAATTTTGGCTTAAAGGCGCTCATCTTCACAAACCATTGTTTCGAAAGGAAAGGTTCGATCACAGCCTTTGATCTGTAAGAAACTCCTACGCGAAGTTTATGAGGAACAATCCGTTCAATGAGACCCAATTTTTGCAATCTTTCAATAGTGTCTGCTCGAGCCTCATCTCTGTTCATCCCATTAAATTTTCCGTCGGGAGTCATTACGTTAATCATTTCTAAATTGTGTCTCAGCCCCATTTCATAGTCGTTAGGGTCGTGCGCAGGGGTGATTTTCACAGCGCCAGTTCCAAAATCTGGATCGACGAAATTATCTAAAATAATCGGAATTTTTCTATCAGTTAAGGGGAGGCTAACCGATTTGCCTACTATCTCTTTATATCGAAAATCTTTAGGGGATACAGCGACAGCCACATCTCCAAACATTGTTTCAGGTCTGGTTGTTGCTACAACGATGAATCCTTTCCCATCTTCAAGCGGGTATTTAATATACCACATAAAGGAATCTTTTTCTTCATACTCTACTTCATCGTCAGCAAGTGCTGTTTGAGTCAAGGGATCCCAGTTTACTAAATAATCGCCCCGATAAATAAGACCTGCGTCGAACATCTTTTTAAACATCGCCTTTACAGCAACATTTCTTTTTTCATCCATTGTAAAGCAAAGCCTGGACCAGTCACAGCTGCAGCCGAGTCTTCTGATTTGACTGAGAATATGGTTTTCACTCTCTTGCTTCCAGTTCCAAACGTGCCGTAAAAATTCCTCGCGTGAATACTCAAATCGTCTCTTGCCCTCTTTGGCCATGAGCTGTCTTTCTACCACGGTTTGTGTCGCAATTCCCGCATGGTCGGTTCCTGGCACCCAAAGAACCTCAAAACCGCTCATCCTCTTCCATCGAATCAGCACATCTTGCAAGGTGTTTACAAGAGCATGCCCCATATGAAGCACTCCTGTGACGTTAGGAGGGGGCATCACGATAGAGTACCCAGGCTTCGAGCTTTTGCTATCAGCCTTAAAAAAGCCCTCATTCTCCCAAAAGTCGTACCACTTTTGCTCAATTTCCTTCGACTCGTAAGCCTTAGCTAATTCTTTTTTTGTCATAAGCGGAGATTTTACCAACTACGGCCCTGAAAATCCAGCAAAAAACATTTAACCCTAAGCGTGTTATTGCTTATCCCCGCAAAGAAGGATAGAAAGTGGTGTTATTATCCTTGTAGAGAAGGAAATGGCCCTCTCACGCTCGAAAGAGACTCTGTACACGAAAAAAAATGATTTTTTCATCTTTATCAAGTGCATCGAGCATATCCTATTCTATCAGGTTAAAAGACATGATCAATAGGATACGCTTGATATGCAGGATAAAAGAATTGATTTTGTCTAAAGTATTTTAAAAATGTATTTAACATTCTTCCTGTTAGAGACTTATGCAAGATATAGGAATGCATTCCGATGTTTTTATTGATTTTTTAGGATTTGAATCCTATAATAGAGGTATAGGGGGCTCAATGGGAATAGATAGGATATATCAGCTTAGCCAAAAATTCTTGCAAGTCAGAAATCAGACGTATCGCCGTCATTTTATTCGAAAAACAAAGTTTGCCGAAAGGTTATCTATTCTCATTGGACAGCGGGGTATAGGAAAAACAACGTTGTTGATTCAATATTTATTAGATCATGCTAAGGGTGATCTTTTCAGTCCTAAGATTCTTTATGTGCCTTCAGACCACTTAGCGTTGGGGGAGGTCTCTTTATATGAAATTGCTGAGCAGTTTGAGTTAAATGGAGGGGAATGTATTGCATTTGATGAAATACACAAAATTGCAAGTTGGTCTATTCAATTAAAAAGCATTTACGATAGTTTCCCAAAATTAAAGATCCTTGCTTCGGGAAGTTCCGCGTTAGAAATCCATAAAGGTTCGCATGACCTTAGTAGGCGTGCAATTGTCTATCGAATTCCCGGGTTATCTTTTTGTGAGTTTTTAGAGCTTTCTTTGAATCTTGAATTTCCTACATTTGAGCTTGAAGATCTTCTTGAAAACCATCAACGCTACTGCTCCCAGATTATTTCTATTCTTGAGAATAGCGAAAAAGGGAAAATACTGCCTGTTTTTCGCAACTACTTAAAGCATGGTTTTTACCCTTATTGGTTTGAATTAAATGATGACGCAAAATTTGAAATTACTTTGGAACAAAACATACACACTACTTTAGAAGCTGACCTAACCTCTATCCATCCCAATCTTTCCGGAGTTGCTACCAAAAAAATTCGGCATCTATTAACATTTATTGCTCAAAACGTCCCTTACACTCCCAACTGGCATAATTTAAGTAAAGTTTTAGAAATTGGAGATGAGCGTACGTTAAAAAATTATTTTACTCTTTTAGAAGACGCAGAACTGATTATGTCTATACATAAAAGCTCTCAGAAATTAGATGCAATGCATAACCCTGCGAAAATTTACCTGCATAATCCTAATTTTTGCTATGCCATTGCAAAAGGCAATGAAAATAAAGGAACAATGAGGGAGACGTTTCTTTGTAATATGTTCTATAGGACCCACAGCATATCACTACCCATAAATGGAGATTTTCTCATTGATAAAAATGTTGTATTAGAAGTTGGTGGGGCTAATAAATCAGTTAAGCAAATTCGTGACGAACAAAGGGCCTATATTGTGTCAGATAACATTGAAATAGGAATTGGGAATAAAATTCCTCTTTGGCTTTTTGGATTTCTTTATTAACCTGAGTTTTGGGTTTCTTTCCTCTGGATTAGTGAAAATTTTCGATGATTTTTCTTTATTTTTGGCCATTGTCATAGTCGAATGCCTATTCCAATGGCCAAAAAGAAAGAAAAAGCGCGAAAAGATCACTAATCCTGAGTGAATTAAACCCAAAGTTCAGGTTATTAAGACGTTTTGAGGCGGGTGAGCTCTTTTTTGCATTGGGTTTCTTTTTTCTTGTCTTCTGCGGAGTGGTAGTAAAGGATAAGCTGCTTTAGGAGGGAAATTTTTTCGTAGTAGAAGGCGGAGATTTTCCACTTTGCATCGATCTTGTGTAAGAGGAAGTGTGCGAGAAGTGCTGGTGTATGGGGAAATGGGGTAATATTGATGTGTGAGAAATGCTCAAGGGCAGATTTTTCTCCTTCAGTCCCGCGTAAGTAGCAGCCGTATAAATAAAAGAGGGGGGATGTTTCATCTTGGAGCTCTTTTATTGAGTGTTTAGCAAAAAAAGGTGCTGCTTCTTTCCATTCTTTTTTTTCTAAGAGTTTCCAGAGATCGGGATAGGGATGTGTAGGGTTTTCTAGTTCGTTAAGGGCATCTGTTGATCCCATTTCTTCTAAAGCAATCTTCTTTCCAAGCCAAAAGGCGAGTGCTGTTTTTGTATCCGCAATAAAGGGGAGCTTTTCCCAGTGTGCGGTAAGGCTGTCAATGATTGTTTGATGTTCTTTTTTGGAAAAGATTTCAGGTAAAAATCTTTGGCAAATAAGAGCAAAATGGTACGCGTCGATCCGATTATAAAAGGAGGCTTCATGCAGGCGTAGAATGATATGTTCTACAAGAGTTGGCATGAGGGGATGTTTTGGGTACTTTCGCAAAGCAAGTTCCAGGCACTTTGCTTCTTCAACAGTATCTTTTAATGCTTTATAGACAAGGGATTTTCCTAAGTATTCTAAAGGTTCGCTTGGCGTTCCATGGAGTTTTCCAAATTCGTCCAATGCTTCATGAAAGGATATTTTTAGAAGAGTGACTCCCGCTTTAAATAAGGCTTCTCTTCCTTCTGCTCTGCCAGCAAAAGATCTGCTAATCCGTCGATATTCAGATAAGGCTTGTGGATAGAGTTTTTTTGCTAAAAAAGCATCGGGAATTGCAAGACACTTCACCATCACATTTGTACTCCCTTCAGATATAGAGATTTTATCCATTTCAAAAGAGGTGTCTTTTAAAAGGACTCCAATCCGATTGCCGAAGGTAGGAAGTAAGCTTAAGTAATTTAAAACAAGATTTCCATCCAGATATAAACGGAGATGGTTATCTACTTTAACGATATGAATTTTTGCAGCTGTTACTAAACGATCAATATGGTACACCTCAACGTTTGAGCGGAAAAGGGTGATCCCATCAGGACCCAGCCAAATACAATAGCCTTCTTCTAGTCCTGCGCTAAGATCTGGCATTCCTAGTAGAAATCCTATTCCTTTTCCTTTGATGGTTACGTTGGTCTCTAAGCGGATGTTTTCTGAAAAAGAAGTTTTGGAAATCATCATATTGACCCATTCCATTACTTGGGTGCCTTGAGTGAGTGCAATGTGTTTAGCAAGCAAGATATTTTCTTGAAAGGCCCAATCTTTTTTATGATGAACGTCTAAGATTGTAGATAATACCCATTCAGGTTTACCTTCGATGAATGTTTGGAGATCTTTGACAACTTCTGCAACGGTTGTATATCCTTTGTGTAAACATTTTACACAGATTTCATTGAGTTGAATGGGGATGTCTCGGTAAGGTGCAGCTTCGATGGGAGGAATGAGTTTTTCACTCTTCCAGTTTTTTTGAAAATGAGCAATCGAACTTCTTTTAAAAGGAAGTTTTAGAGTAAGCATTTGGTAAAGAACTACTCCCAAAGCATAGATATCTGTCTGTGTAGAAGCGGCGCCTCCCAAAACTCTTTCGGGATTCATGTACGCAAGCGTTCCGACAATTTTCCCAGGTTTCGTTAACTCTTTTTTAACTTCAATCTCAATGTCAATGGAGTCAGCAAGACCCCAATCGATAATGATCACTTCTCCAAATTTACCTACGATAATATTTTCAGGTTTGAGGTCGCGGTGTAAGATCCCTTTTGAATGTGCGTAGGAAATCGCTTGGCATACCTGTAAAAATACGTGGATAGAAGCGGTTGCTAAAGAAGCTTTGAGGGTTTTTCCCTCAACATAGGGCATAGTATAAAAAATTTTTTCTTCATCAATCGTGTAAATAGAAATGATGGAAGGGTGAGTAAGACATGCCGCAACCCTCGCTTCTCTTAAAAATCTATCTTGAATGCTTTTGTGCTTTAGAAGCTCTTTGCGGATCTGTTTTAAGGCTACTTCTCTTTGACAGACAGGATCTTCAGCCAAATAGACGTCGCCCATTCCTCCTTTGCCTATAGGCTTTATAATCTTGTAGTTTCCAATATTTTGCATAATATTCCCAAAATACCGGACTTTGATTATATACGCACTAGTTTACTTTTTTAGAGAGGTCTATGGAGCGGAGGAGTTTAAAGAACTGGGAGGGTTTTTTAGCTTTCTTTTTGAATGTGCGAATTTGCGTTTTTTTCTTTTGGATTTCTGCAAGAATGTCTTTGATTTCTTCTTTGAGCTTGGTGAGTGTTTCATCAGCTGTAGCGCTTCGTCTAGGAGAGCCGTTGATGATTGTATCATACAACTTGGGCATCCGTTTTTCTAATTGCTCTTTTTCGTTGGTTAGTTCTTCAATTTCTGCATTAAGCTTTGCTTCCATACACACACTCCACCTTAACTTTTAGATACTGTACCTCGATTAAATATGCACGGAAATTTCATAAACAATAACGGGTTTTTCAAATCCCTTTAATGTTATAGGGGGAAGTTCTTTATAGTCGAACGAGTCTTTTACATGAGGGGCATTTAATGTTGCTTCAGAGATCAGTATTTGATGAGGCTCTGCTGCAAAGCAAAGTCTTGCTCCGAAATTCACGTTTGCACCAAGCACAGTGTAATTCAGTCTATTTTCTGAGCCAACATTTCCAGCAACCATGTTTCCTGTATGGATCCCTATTCCTATAGGCATTTTGGTTGATTTAAGCATGAGTTGCGCTGTTAAGATGGCATTTTTAGCATGATCAGCTCTTTGAAGGGGTGCTCCATAAAGAGCCATGATTTCATCTCCGACAAATTTATCGACAACTCCTTGATGCGTATCAATGATCTCACACATACTACTAAAATAGGCATTCATGATCTCAATAACTTGGCGCGGCGGCATTTTTTCAGTCATTTTTGTAAACCCCCGAATGTCACTAAATAAAACGGTCATAAACCGCTCTTCCCCACCAAGCTCAATTTTATTATCCAAAATTTCAGCTGCGATCTCTTTGGAGACAACTTTATTGAGAACTCCCCGTATTTTTTCCCGATCTTTAAGAGCGATGATCATATTTTCAAATCCGTGAGATAAAGTCGCAATCTCATCGTGGTGTCCTTTTAAATCAGGTAGAACAATCCCATCGAGTTTTCCTTTTTTTAGATCCACAGTTGCGTTAGCTAAAATCGTAATGGGCTTTGTGATCCGTTTAGATGCTCTAGAAAGAAAAAAGAGGGCAAAGCAAAAGACCCCAATTGTAATGAGGATCAGGTTTGTAGAGAGCTCCTTGACAATAAGCTCTCCCATTTTGTCGAGAACGGGAATAATGGAAAAAGATTCTTCATGCGATGCTAAAATAAAAAGGGTTCCATCCCATCCTGCAGTGACTGGATACCTCAGATAATTATAGGTTTTTCCTTTCCAAGTAACCTCTCCCATCTCTTTATTCAGAGTATTTAGATCTAATCCAGATAGAGAAAGATCAAATTGTTTCCCTTTTTCATCAAATCCATACACCCCTTTTCCATCATTGATAAAGACCAGATCTTTTTGTACGATCTGTGCAATATCACTGAGCATTTCTAATAACTTTTCAGGAGAGTCTTTGATCTGAGTAAAATCTTGTTCGAGGACGTGAGAGAAGATCTCATAGGCACGTTCTTCTTCTTTATTTACAATTTGTCGAATTTGATCGCCTGCTTCAGCAATATCCCTTTTCGTTAAATAGTTGGTCAGACCAAACGAAAGGAGGCTTACAATCAGAAGAATAATCCCTACGTGTAAAAACAATCTCGTTCTTAAGCTCATATTATATTCAAGTATTCGAAAATTGGGTTTTAAGCTAGTTTTTTTTGCATTTTTTGGATATAAGAACAATATGAATTTGCAACTTTGCCTTGTTTTATCAGATCGCCTAGATAGTCATGCTGCGCAGATGTATCGGTATGAAAAATACGGCACTGTTTGGAAGCTTATCGATACTCATCCTGTGGTGATTGGAAAGAAAGGGATCACTTTTGACAAGCGGGAAGGGGATGGGAAAACTCCTGCAGGGATTTTTACCTTTGGGACTGTATTTGGATTTCAAGAGTGTCGCTTAAAAGTGCCCTATATAAAAGTGGATGAGGATTTCGAGTGTGTCGATGATCCGAAATCAGTGTATTACAATCAATTTGTCAATAGAGATACTCCAAAAGACTGGGATTCTTCAGAAAAAATTTTATCGATCGATCTTTATAAATGGGGAATCTTTGTGAACTACAACACAGAGCAGATCCCTTACAAAGGATCTTGTATTTTTTTTCATCTTTGGAAAGATCGAGAGACTGGAACCGCTGGCTGTACAGCTATGGAAGAGGAGAAATTAAAAAAGCTTATTTTTTGGCTTGACCCTGCGAAAAAGCCTTTGCTTGTGCAATTGCCTCTTGAGGAATACAAAAAGCAGAGAGAAGTTTTGGGATTTCCTGAACTATTTTTTTGCAGCTTGACGGATGCGGAAAATAAGGATGAGGAGAGTCAGTAGAGAGAGGAGAGCCATTAACCCTGAAGGGATGAATTTAAGAGTGTTCATATAGCGAAAGGTGAAAAAGGCATCTAAGATTAGGATGAGAATAAGAGCTGCCATGTAGCCAAAGGTTTTTGCTTTATAAATACCGATGGAAGAGATCCCGAGTAAAATAAAAGATGTACATCCGGCGTAAAGAGAAATTTTACTTCCCATAGTTGCGTAGCCGGCAAGGCCTCCCGCTAGCACGATCACGGCATAGATAAGTACAATCCAGGCATTTGATTTAATTCTCATGTCCGCTATAATAGTCGAATGTTAATTTTATCGTCAAAAGAACTTTCCAAAGCGGCTGAACTTTTAAAGAGTGGTGAGGTAGTTGCGTTTCCGACTGAAACGGTTTATGGTCTTGGAGCTGACGTTTTTAATGAAACTGCAATTAAGAAGATTTTCACACTTAAAAATCGCCCTGCTGATAACCCTCTCATTGCTCATATCAGCTCTTTTGATCAGCTTCCGATGATTGCTCGTGAAATCCCTTTCGATTTTTATGTTCTTGCAGATGCTTTTTTCCCGGGACCTTTAACGATCATTCTTAAGCGCAATTATAATGTTCCCACAATTGTTTCTGCAGGGCACGATACGATTGCTGTAAGAATGCCAAAACACTCTATTGCAAATAAACTGATCTCTCTTGTGGGGCGGCCGTTAGTTGCTCCTTCAGCGAATCTTTCAGGAAAACCTAGCTCAACAAAGATGGAACATATTGTTGATGATTTTGAGGGAAAACTGGGGTTTGCAGTTGATGGAGGGGATTCAGAGCTTGGAATTGAATCCACGGTTATTAGTCTTTATAATCCCGAGAGACCATTATTTCTTCGTCCTGGGGCGGTTTCTCAAGAAGAAATAGAAAGTCTTCTTAAAGTCAAACTTGAGACCACGTCTAACGAGATAATTTCTCCGGGTATGAAGTATCGTCATTATGCGCCTAAAACACCTCTTCGGTTAATCGATGCTAGTGAAGAGTATGCAGCAGGTCCTAGAAAGCATCTTTTACGCAATATTTCTGCTCAAAATCTCTATGCGTCTTTACGTGATGCCGACAAAGGTCAATACGATGAGCTTTTCCTCATTCTCGATGAGACGATCCGTCAAAGCCCATCCCTGATGAACCGCCTCCTTCGTGCTGGGAATTCAATATAGCTGGATCACTAGTTCGAATACGACAAACGCCATCAAGATTGCGAGTACAGCCTTGCCGCCCCAAATTTGTTGATGTGCAAGCGATTTTTTCTGGTAGTATCTCCCTGCCCAAACCATTGCAATTGGCATAGCACCTAACAGAAGAGCCACTCCAATCCCTCCAGCGTAGTTTAGAGCATGAAGAAAAATAGTTGGATCGATCCATGTGATGATCATAGGTAAGATAAAAACGATCGAATAGGGGAGGATCCGATGAAAAGCTTTCTTTTTGAGCTTAAAACCGTCTGCTAAAAAGTCCATGTAAGCGATAGAAAGACCAAACATCGATGTCGTCATAGCGAAAAAGGCAAAGGCTACGCCTAATTTATTGATCATCGGATTGTTGAGATAGTGTCCAAGAGGCTCAACAGCATTTTGTCCTAAATGGAGCGCTTCTAAAAGACCTGCAATAGGGACAATTCCATGAATAAGCAGATCCCAAATAATGTAAATCACAAGAGGGATAGCAGTGCCGCAAATGATGGCAAAGCGGACCTTTTTAGTGTCCCGTTTCATGTAGGTCACAAGAGTTGGAATCAAACTTTGGTAGCCAAAAGCTGTAAAAACAACAGGGAGGGCTAGCCACGCTTTGTTAAAATCCATCGCTTTTAAAAGATTTAGGTCAACGTATCCAGCTGCAAAAATAACGAATAGAAAGTAGGTGAGGATAACGCCTGTCATGAGTGCCATATTGAGCCTATCCACCCAAAGAGTGCCCAAGTATACAGCGGGAGAAAAGACAGCCAAATAAATAATGGTCCCAAGCCATTGGGGAATGGCATGCCCGCTTATCTGGGAAACAATGCTTCCTCCAGCAGCGACGTGAGCAATCATGAGGCAAGTAAAAAGGAATAAATAGACAATCCAGCAAAAAACCTGGCCTCCTCTTCCTAGCAGCTTTGTAGCCATAGTGATTAGGTTAGACCCCTCTGGCATCCACAAGCACGCTTCCATAACTAAAAGGCCTGTTGCTAACATAAAAAGCCAGCAAACGAGGTAAACCATGAGAGAAGGTAAAAACCCTCCTTGAGAAGTTGCGACCGGTAGTGCCAGCATTCCTACTCCGATACTTGTCCCTGCAACGAGGAGTGTTCCTCCGACTAAGTGGCCCATTTTATGAAAAATATGCATTGTAAGTCCTTGTCTATTATATGCTTGTGCTTTTATGTTTGGGTTTTTGTTAAGTTTATTCTATTCCCTCTTTCTTTTGCCATTAAAAAATAAATTTTACAAAGCATATAAAAGTATACAATAAACTTATTATTTGCTATAATTAATATTTAATTAAGAATATGAATATAATAATAAGAGGTTAATATGTCAAAAATAAGCCAAGTAACTTCAGATCTAGCTTCTGTTAATCTTTCTAGCGATTCTAATCCTCAAAAAAAGAGCATTCCGATCTCTCTATACAAGATGCATCCTAAGCTTGAAGGAGAAGTCCAGCTCATTAATACTTATCTTGCAACGGACAGGTTTCCTCAAACTACTTTAAAAGTAGTGGGGTCTGCGTTTTTGATTATTGGACTTGGTTGTTTTGCCACTTATGGTA
>JABDHB010000015.1 GCA_013285775.1 Chlamydiota bacterium
TTTTAAATTTATTTATATTGATTTGATAATAGTAAACAATGTATAATAATTTATATAACTAACTAATAATATTAAAATAAGAGGTTTATATGTCGAGTTCCGCAGTTTCTAGTCTTTCTATTGCGCAGAAATTATACGGAGATGGGATTCGCTCCATAATGAGCTATTTGGAAGTACCAGATCTTTCTCGAGCAGAAAGAACATGCCATGCATGGAAAGCTGCAGCAAGCCCTATGAATACAGCTTTAAGCCCTTGGAAAACCCACGCTTTCGACGACTATGTCAAATTTTCAAAAGAACGCGCGCTAAGAGTTATACAACTTGCTGCTGGTGGAGAGGATTCTTCTCTGGACATATTGAGGCAAGTTAAGCAAGATATTCGACCTATTGTCGTTCCATTTATTTACCGAGATAGACTCAGATTCACAACTCCACCTCTTGGAGAATTAGGATGGAAATTTGCAGGTGCAAATCCCGGTGTAGTTCCTCCTATTCCTCCAATTCCAGAAGAACCTAATCCTTTTGGAAGCAGGCAGTGGGCTGTCTATTTTCCTGAAACACTAAATGGCGAGACCCCATGCTTAGGTACACTTGAAAAAGTTAATCGCAGTGCAACTGGTTCTAACTACGACCATTTCTCAAATGGCCTTTCTGCCGCTGAAAGAACAAGCATAGAAAGTAAACCCATGAATCTATCAGGTTGGTATCTTGTGACCATTGTCGAAGGAAGTAAAAATAAACCCTTTGCTGGTCCAAATGGCCAAAAAGAATTTGTGAGAGTTAATGGCCACGGACAATGGCAAATTGCATCGGCTTCTCAAGCGATGGCTGTGGAAATTCTCTTCAGGGCTTCTGGAAAACCCTTTTTAGGCAATTTATGGGCACGTTCCTCTGAAAAAACTGAGGCTGGAAATCACTTGATGGTCCTTGGAGGCTCCGCCTCCCACGCCCCGGGTGTCCATATCCTCGCCGACTCTGCCCACGAGCTCCTCGTTGTTTTGGCCCTGCGGAAGTTCCCGGCACTTGGTACTTGATTACTTAGGACTTGGAAGAAGGGCTTAGGTTTCTTTGTTTTTTTGATCTATGGTATCTTCTTATTTCGCAAAATTCGTGGGTATGCATAATCACGAAATATGGATAAAATAATTTTTATATGCTTCGTGCTGCTTGCAGGTTGTCAAAAGCAAGAGCCTCCTGTTGCGATGGTTCCTGAGGTTTCTACATATATTGTCGAGGTGCAGACAATACCTGCAAATTTTGAATTTATGGGGGTTGCAGAAAGTTCCCACTTAGTAGAGATCTGGTCGAGGGTTGAGGGATATCTTTGGAAAATTGCTTATAAGGAAGGGGCACTAGTTAAGGAAGATGACCTTCTTTTTCAAATTGATCCAAGACAATTTCAGGCTGAGGTAGATGAAGCTAAAGGTGCAGTGGCAAGAGAAGAGGCGGTTCTTTGGGCTGCAGAGCAAGCAGTTGCCCGTTTCACTCCGCTTTATGAAAGAAAAGCTGCGAGTAAGCGAGATCTGGATAATGCGACTGCAGAAGAGCTCGCAGGCGTAGGCTCTGTGGAATCAGCAAAGGCGAACTTAGTAAAGGCTCAACTAAATTTAAGCTATACGGCAATCACTTCTCCGATTGCTGGACTTACGACAAGATCGAAGTATCGTGAAGGCACTTTAATCAATCCGGGTGTGAACGGGCTTTTAACTACTGTCTCAGTGCTTGATCCGATTTGGGTGATCTTTAGCGTTTCAGATTTTTATCTTTTAGCAAGTAAAGAAGAGCTCGCTAAAAAGCAACTTATTTATCCTAAAAATGAAGATTTTGATGTGACAGTTGTTCTCTCAGATGGTTCAGAGTTTCCTTACAAAGGGAAGGTAAATTTTGCTTCCCCTATTTTAGATCAAAGCACTGGAACGATGACTGTTCGTGCAGAATTTCCTAACCCTCAAAATGAACTAAGACCTGGGCAGTTTGTGCGTGCAACTGTGAGAGGAGCCACTCGTCCTAATGCAATTGTCGTTCCACAGGAATCTGTTCAACAAGGTGCAAAGGGGATGTTTGTCTATGTAGTGAACGATGAAGACGTAGCTGAGATCCGGTATGTAGAAGTGGGCACTTGGTACAATCAATCTTGGGTCATTAAATCGGGATTGGAAGAGGGAGATGAGGTGATCGTAAATGGGGTAAATAAAGTAAGAAACGGCTCTCCTGTGAAAGTGGCCTCCAAACCCAAAACAAAAAACTGTAGATGATATCGAAATTCTTTTTGGAAAGACCTGTTTTTGCCGTTGTCATTTCTGTAGTGATCACACTAGCAGGGCTTGTTTGTTTAAAAGCGTTGCCTATTGAACAATATCCAAACATCACCCCTCCTCTGATTTTAGTTTCTGCTTCTTATCCAGGGGCAAGCGCTCAAACGATGTCAGATACGGTGGCTGCTCCCTTGGAACAACAGATCAACGGTGTTGAGGACATGATCTACATGTACTCACAAAATGCAGCACCTGGAAACATTTCACTGAACGTCTATTTTGATATTGGCACTGATGCTGATTTGGCTCTAACAAATGTGCAAAATAGGGTTGATCTAGCAACCTCTCAACTTCCTGAAGATGTGCAAAGACAGGGGATCACGGTTACCAAACAATCTCCGAATATTCTCCTCTTTGTTTCGGTTGCATCTCCCGATGGAGCCTATGACGATGTTTTTGTGAATAACTTCGCAACCATTCGAGTGGCTGACACACTTGCAAGAATTAAAGGTGTGAGTAATGCTAAAGTGCTCAATGCTCTGAACTATTCGATCCGTATTTGGCTACGACCTGATATCATGGCGCAACTCCATCTTACAACAAGCGATGTTCTCGATGCTGTAAGAGGGCAAAATGCCTCGCGCGCAATTGGAGAGATTGGACAGGCACCAACTATTACTCCGACAGCTTTGACCATTCCCGTGGACACTTTGGGTAGACTTTCAAAACCTGAAGAATATGAAAATATTATCCTTCGCTCTAATCCAGATGGGTCGATGGTCTATATCAAAGATATTGGCAGGGTAGAGCTTGGCGCTCAGAGCTATGACTTAATTGGAAAGCTTAATGGAAAAACCGCTGCCTCTATTGCGGTGTATCAAGATTACGGTGCCAATGCTTTGGATGTTGCTGAGAGAATAAAAGCCAAAATGAAAGAGCTCGAGCAATTTTTTCCAGCAGGCCTTACCTATTCTATTCCCTATGATACGACAACGTATATAAAGGTCTCCATTCAAGATGTGCAAAGAACTCTTATTGAAGCAGCGATTTTAGTTTCTCTAGTCATTTTAGTTTTCTTGCATAGTTTTAGGGCTACCTTAGTACCTATCATTGCAATGATTGTTTCTATTATCGGGACATTTATAGGAATGTACCTTTTGGATTTTTCTGTAAATACCTTAACTTTATTCGGGATGATATTGGCAGTAGGGATCGTGGTAGATGACGCAATTGTTGTTGTAGAAAATATAGAGCACAACATGCGCGCACACAATCTTTCCTCTAAAGACGCTGCTATTAAGACGATGCATGAAGTAACAGGGCCAGTTATCGCGATTGTTTTTGTTTTGTGTGCTGTTTTTATCCCAATTGGATTTATGGGAGGAATTGCAGGGCAACTCTACAAGCAATTTGCGATCACGATTGCTGTATCTGTTGTCATATCAGGTTTTGTTGCTTTGACTTTAAGTCCTGTCCTAGCAGCTTTTCTACTAAAAAAACAGAAGGCCCCTTCAAGACTAGCCACCCGCTTTAATGAAAGTTTTGATAAATTGGCCAATCTTTATACTAAGGGAGCTGGCTGGCTACTAAAGAAGGCAGCCTTGGGTCTTGGGATATGCTTTTTACTCATTGCCGCTATTGGGATTTTATTTCATCTAACTCCCACATCTCTTGTGCCGAACGAAGATCAAGGTTTTATCTTTGTCGCAGCAAATCTTCCTGATGGAGCTAGCGTGGCAAGGGTTGATGCAGTTTCCTCTCAAATCGAAAAATTTGCTAAAGCATCTCCAGCTGTTTCTGAAGTTCTCTCTTTTTCTGGATACAGTTTACTAGAAATGATCAATAGAAGTCAGATTGGAGCCTATTTTATTAACCTAACAGATTGGTCTAAGCGAACTGCAAAAAATTTACAGGCATCTGAAGTGATTAAAGCTCTTAATAAAGAGTTCTATTCCATCACAGAAGGGTTTGTCATGGCCTTTAATCCACCTGCAATTCAGGGGATTGGAATTGTAGGAGGTTTTGAATTTTGGGTGGTAAATCAAGGTGATGGAACAATGATGGATCTGGAAAATGCTGTTTACCAGATCATTGAAAAGTCTAAAGAGTATCCAGAACTTGCAGGTCTCAATACCTCTATTCAAGCAGATTGTATGGAGCTTTATATCGATCTTGATACGAGTAAAGCAAAAGCTTTTCAAGTCGATGTTTCCGATGTATATGAGACATTGCAGGTTCTTCTTGGCTCTGTCTATGTGAACAACTTTAATAAATATGGAAAAGTTTTTCAGGTAGTGGCCCAAGCAGAACCCCAATATCGGACTTCTATTGAAGATATTGGAGAGGTATATGTCCGCTCTGTAAATGGGCATATGATTCCTATTAAATCGATGGTCAATATCAGTTTTAGAAAAGCGCCTACACTCATTAGCCGATTTAATGCTTTTCCTGCGGCAAAAATCACAGGAAATGCAGCCCCAGGGTTTAGCTCTGGACAGGCCATTCAAGCTATGCAGCAACTTGCCAAAGACCATCTTCCAGAAGGGATGAGTTACGAATGGAGTGGGGAGTCCTATCAGGAAATCACCGCAGGTGGTGCCTCTTTTAGCGCATTAATTGCAGGCCTTGTAATGGTCTTTCTTGTATTAGCAGCTCTCTATGAAAGATGGACCCTTCCTTTTACCATTTTAATGGCAGTGCCATTTGGAATTTTTGGAGCCTTTTTAGCCGTTTGGTTAAGACATATGAACAACGACGTTTATTTCCAAATTGGTCTTGTAGCTCTCATTGGCCTTTCAGCGAAAAATGCGATTTTAATTATCGAGTTTGCCCGCACTAAAAGAAAAGAGGGGATGGGAATTGCAGAGGCTGCTTTAGATGCTGCAAAACTCCGCTTTAGAGCGATCATCATGACATCGCTTACATTTATCCTTGGCGTATTTCCTCTAGTATTTAGCACAGGCGCTGGAGCTGCAAGCAGACACTCGGTTGGCACAGGAGTTGTAGGCGGGATGATTTGCGCTACATTCTTTGCGATCTTCTTTGTTCCTCTATTTTTCAAGATCATCGAAACAATGGCTGAAAGAAAAAAGGAGAAAGATGAAAAAGAATAAGATCGGGCACGCACGCGGGCACGGGCACGGGCTCGAAAGAAAAAAATACTTAAGGTGTTCTTTCTTTTCGTGCCCGTGCCCGTGCCCGCGTGCGTGCCCGATCTTATTCTTACTCCTTCTTTTCCTAATCTCTTCTTGTAATTTTAAGCCAGATTATTGCAGACCAGATGTTGCGATGCCTCAAAGTTGGAGGTTTGATCCTGATGAGTCTTGCGATTATGCAAATATCGCCTGGTGGGAGCAGCTAGAAGACCCTGTTCTCAATGAACTCATTGCTTTGGCCCTGAAAAATAACCAAGACCTAAAAGTAGCTACAGGAAGAGTTTTAGAGTTTTATGCGCAGTATAAGATTGTTTCCTCTAAGCTTTATCCAGAAGTTGATCTCAATGTTTCTTATCTAAAAGAAGAATTAACCAATGGACTTAATTACGCTCCTATACCACCAGGTACAAGATTCAATAACCTCTATACCGCCTTTTTTAATTTTTCCTACGAAATAGACTTTTGGGGGAAACTGCGCAACGCTTCCGATGCGGCTAAATCTCAGTACTTGTCTCAAATAGATGCCCGTCGCAATGTCGTTTTAACACTCATCTCTAACGTTGCTAGCTCCTATGTTCTTCTTAGACAGTTTGACGATCAGCTTGCCGTTTCTAAAAAAACGTGGAAAACAAGATTGGATTACTTAGAGCTCTCAACTCTTCGCTATGAAGGTGGCCTTGTTTCTGAAATGGAAGTGAAACAAGCTGCTTCTGAAGCAGATTCTGCTCAAGTAGAAGTGGAAAGATTTGAAGCGCTGATTCCTCAGCAAGAAGATCTCATTAGCGTGCTTATCGGGGAACCCTCTAGAGCAATCGAACGGGGCGCTTTATTAACTGAATTAAAGATGGCTCCTTGTGTTCCCACAGGGATCCCTTCAAGCATTTTAGAAAATAGACCTGACATATTACAAGCAGAGCAAGAACTCATAGCAGCTAACGCAGAAATTGGAGTTGCAAAAGCAGCCTTTTTCCCCTCTATCTCCTTAACTTCAGCCTACGGATCACAAAGCACAGCTCTAAAAAACTTTTTTTCTAGTAGCGGGAAAATGTGGGACTATGGACTTGCGGCCCTTCAACCCATCTACACAGGACAAAGACTCACGTATCAGGTAAAACTTGCCGAAGCAATCAAAATACAGGCCTACCACTCTTACTATCAAACTGTCTTAACTGCCTTTCAAGAAGTCAACGACGCTCTCATCGGCCATGAAAAAGCCAAAAAAATTGTCGTTGTAAGAACAAGTCAAGTAGCTGACCTACAAGATTACCTCGAACTTTCGATTCTCCGCTACGACAACGGCCAAAACGACTACCTCACCGTCCTCGATGCTGAACGGATGCTCTTCGAAGCCCAATTAGCTCTCTGCACCAGCGAAGGGGATGTCTTTCTCACTCTCATCGGCATCTACAAAGCCCTCGGCAAAGGCTGGGAAGTCGAAGAAGATTAAGGCAGTATCAGCCGATGGCCCATGAGCTCAGCTGTATTCGAATCTTCAAAGGCGTGGGTTGCCAAAAGCATTGCTTGCGCCTTTTTGAAATCGCTCCAATCAATGAGAGAAGTGTACTTTTGAGCAAAATCAAGAGTACGGATTAACGGATCGGCTCTAGTTTGATGGGTCAGAGCTTTAAGCGCGGAAAGATAATTATTTCTAAAAACGGTGGGGATGATAATCCGTGTTTGATCAGCTGCTACCAGTTCTGCGTTCATCATGAGCCTAGCACACCTTCCATTTCCATCTATAAAAGGATGAACTTCTGAAATCAGAAACATCATATAAACTGCACGCTGGAAGGGAGTCCTGAGACCCTGAAACCATTCAAATCCTTTCCTCAAGGTTCCTTCAACAAGTTCGGGAGCTACAAACAGCGTTGAACCTGCTTGATTGTCAACTTTTTTAAATTCTCCCGGACCCACTTCAGAGCGTCCCTGCATCAAAAAAGCATGACGACGTTTTAAAATTTCTATGAGTTCGTCTGCGCTATGTGGACGTTTTCTCATTTCTTTTGTAGCAGAAGTAATTTGATAAGTGCCAAGAATATCATGAGCATCTTCAGGTCGATTTTGAGGGATTTTTCCTTCAAAGATAATTTCCGCAGCTTCTTTAACTTGAAATTCTGTTCCTTCTATGAAATTTGAAAAATAGGCTTCAAAAAAAGGAAGGGAGGAACCAGATGGATTGATAAGACGATCTGGCATATGAGTATTAGCAAGGGCTTCATATAATTTCTGAAAAAGATCAAGGCGTTTTGGATCGTATGGCGTACCTTGATTTCTAGCAATTGCAATGGGGGAGGTCATCGGTATACTACGTGTTCCAAGTAGAGTGCCAATCAGTCCATCTAGAGTTTTGTATTCTTTTTCTAAGCCTAGCTGTTCTGAAATTTTTTTCGCGCTGTCACGAAGAGTCTGTATTGCTTCGCCTCCAGCTCCTTGCAAGAGCATTTCTAGTCGTTCCTCAATTTCTTTTCGAGATAGTGTTCTTGCTACACTCCCTTTTTTTGTTCGTCTCTTACATAAATTTTCTAAAAAAGCCCGTGCAGGACAAGATAAATAGAGTTTTTCCATGAACGGTAGATCTTCATCAAGAGGAGCATGACCTTTCCGGGGATATATCGAAAGGCCGGGAAAATGGATTGCCCTCTTTTTTTTCGATATAATGAAGACAGATCCATCCGCTGCCGGTCGATGCTCAAGAGCTGTCCGATCGACTATGAGACTACCGGCAAAAAGTTCTTTTACAATAAACCAAGCATGACGTTTTACAAGCAGTTCTTTGGCGTCCGTTAAGTTGGTGGTATAGACCTTACTGCCCAGTTTGCGCAATCGCCCTTTTTTTAACTCCTTTGAGACATATGGGGCTAAAGCCGCATTTGAAACAAAGACCTCTGGCAAGAATATGGCCATAAACACCCCTCTATCCTTCATTCTGGCAACTTTTTGGGTTTTAAGCTAGCTTTTTTGCAACTTTTTGGGTTTTAAAGTTATTTTTAGGTTCCTGGGAATGGTCATGCGAAAAACCAACACTTTATGGTATGCTATAGAGGTATCTATATTTTAAGGAGAAAAAATATGAGCGCAGCAGCCTTACAGCCATCTTTGTCCCTGTCATTAAACATTTCACAACAGGTACCGGTTCCTTCATTAACACCTCCGCCAACCCCTCCTTCTATAGAGGAAAGGTTAGCAGAGAAAACAAGTTTTAAGCCTGAGGATCTTGCTTCTTTTAGAAATGAACAGCCAGAGCTCACTGCGTACGATTTAATTGCGCAATGCAAAAATGTTACACTGATCCATTTAAAGGATATTCCTTTAGATGAAACACTTGCAAAAACGATCCAGTCGTGCTGTAAAAAACTTAAGTATTTTACTTTAGAAAACCATGGACCTCTTTCAAGCGTGTTAAGTGTCACGCATCTTAAACTGATAAATTGCAAAACTTTTACGGCAACCCCAAAAGAGCTTCCTCAGCTGCAAGTTTTGAAAATCAAGGGAGAGATGAATTCTCATTGGGAACTTAAAGATTTTACGAAACTCATTGATCTTGAGATATACGAAAGCGATACTTTAAACGTTGATTGTCTTTGGACAACAAGTTTGCAGCTTTTCACATTACAACAATGTCCTCGGATCACCAGCCTAGCGAAAATGCAACTACAACATCTCCGTTCTATTCATCTTGTTGCTTGCGAAAATCTTGTAACTCTTGCCTCTTTTGAAAAGATCACTGCTTTTACAATGGATTGCTGTCATCGAGTAAATAAGCTTGGACTTAAAGAATGCAAGCCGTTAGAGAAACTTGCTTTAACTAGCAATCACGGACTTGGAAAAATATGCTTGCCAGGAGAAAGAAAAGCTGATTATGTGATAACAGATAATCCCCACTTAAATATCATGTGGATGGGAATCCCTAAGGCCTGATTCCTTTTGAGCAATTTCTTCATAGTTAAAAAAAGATTTACATGTAAGGGAGTGTTTGCATAATGACGAGAAGGAAGAGGATTCTGGGGTCATATGCTTACAAGAAAAATTGGGGTAGTTTTGGTTTTGGCTTTGTGTGCACTGTCTTCTTGCGCTAAGAAGGCGGCAGAGGCACCAAAAGAAACGGCTGTGGGCGTTAGTACTTACATTGTGGAGCCGCAGACGATTCCGATTAATTTTGAGTTTGTAGGGATTGCGCAAAGCTCTCATATGGTGCAAATTTGGTCTAGAGTAGAAGGGTATTTAGAGAAGATCGCTTATACAGAAGGGGGGTTTGTAAAAGAAGGGGACGTTCTTTTCCAAATCGATCCGAGGCAGTTTGAGGCTGCAGTAAACGAAGCAAAAGGAAATCTGGATAAAGAAAAAGCAGCTTTGACATCTGCGCTTCAGGCAGTGGAACGTTTTAAACCTTTGTTTGAGCAAAAAGCTGCGAGCCGCAAAGATTTAGATGATGCCAATTCTCAGCAGCTCGCTGAAGAGGCTGCAGTGGCAGTTTATAAGGCAAGACTGGAAGAGGCGGAGTTAAATTTAGGGTATGCAACAATCACTTCTCCTATTTCTGGGCTTACGACAAATTCTAAATATCAAGAAGGGACGCTGATCAATCCAGCGTCTAATGGTCTTTTAACAACGGTGTCTGTTGTAGATCCTATCTGGGTGGTAATTGGTGTTTCTGACTACTATTTTCTTACTGCAACAGAGGATGTCGCCAAGGGTATTTTGAAAATCCCTGAGAATTTTAATTTTGATGTTTCTATCACACTTGCTGATGGAGCGCAATATCCCTACCATGGAAAGGTGAGTTTTGTATCTCCTGTCTTTGATCCAAGCTCTGGGACATTAAGCGCGAGAGCTGTATTTCCCAATCCTGATTCGATGCTGAAACCGGGGCAATTCGTCCGTGTGACTGCTACGGGAGCGACTAGGCCTAATTCTATCAGTGTTCCGCAACAAGCCGTCCAGCAAGGGACGAAGTCTATGTTTGTCTATGTAATCAATGCACAAGGTAAAGCAGAGATGCGTCTTGTCGAAGTGGGTGATTGGTACCAACAATCTTGGATTATTAAGTCGGGACTGGTAGAAGGGGATGAGGTGATTGTGGAAGGAGTAAATAAGGTAAGTAATGGGACTTTAGTAGAAGTGATCACGGATAAGAAAAATCAACGGTGCAAAAAGAAACGGATATCAAAATGATATCAAAATTTTTTATCGATAGGCCTGTTTTTGCAGCAACTCTTTCCCTTTTTATTACGATCCTTGGATCTGTTTGTTTAAAATATTTGCCGGTAGAGCAATATCCTAGACTTGCTCCCCCTATGGTTTTTGTCAATGCATCCTATCCCGGTGCTAGCGCGCAGATGATGTCTGATACGGTGGCTGCACCTATTGAACAGCATCTAAATGGGGTAGATAACATGCTTTACATGGAATCTCAAAATTCTGAGCCAGGAAACATGGGGCTTAGTATCTATTTCGATGTGGGAGCTGATCCTGATAAAGCCTTATCTGATGTCCAAAATATTGTGAATCTTGCTCTTCCCTCCCTTCCAGATGATGTGAGAAATGAGGGAGTTTCTGTAACTAAAAGTTCTGCAGGAATCCTCCTTTTTGTGGCTGTTCAAGCAGAAGAGGGTCTTTATGATGAGATGTTCATTAGCAATTACGCTACTCTCCACGTTGCAGATGAACTTCAAAGAGTAAAGGGGGTCAGCACTGCCACGGTTTTAAATGCGCGAGATTATTCTATGCGCATTTGGTTAAAGCCTGATCGATTAGCCCAGTTTTCTTTGACTACATCAGATGTTTTAAATGCCATTAGATCTCGAAATGCGATGCACGCAATAGGGGAGATGGGACAAGAGCCTAGTACCTCAGATATGGTGCTGAATATTCCTGTATATTCTTTAGGACGCTTAAATGAGCCTAAAGAATTTGAGAAGATCATTTTAAAAGCAGATGCTGATGGATCTATGGTCCTTTTAAGAGACGTAGGAAGAGTAGAGCTTGGATCTCAGAGTTATAATATGGATGGTAAGCTCGATGGGAAATTTTTTGCAGCTATCGCCATCACTCAAGATCCTTCAGCAAACGCTCTTGATGTGGCAACGAGAATAAAATCTAGGCTAGAAGAATTGAAGAAATTTTTTCCTTCTGGATTGAAATACAGTATTCCTTACGATACGACGAAATTTGTGAAAGTTTCTATTCTCGATGTTCAGAAAACTCTTCTTCAGGCAGCTATTTTAGTGGCTTTGGTTATTTTAGTATTTTTACAAAGTTTTAGAGCTGCTCTTGTGCCCGTCATTGCCATGATTGTTTCTATAGTGGGCACTTTTGCGGGGATGTATATTTTAGGTTTTTCAGTGAATACCCTTACTCTATTTGGAATGGTTTTAGCAGTAGGTATTGTAGTAGATGACGCTATAGTTGTCGTAGAAAACATTGAGCGCAACATGAGGGATTTAGGACTTAGCGCAAAAGATGCAGCCATAAAGACGATGGAAGAGGTCACAGGACCTGTTATAGCAATTGTTCTTGTGCTTTGCGCTGTTTTTGTTCCTATAGCATTTGTTGGAGGGCTTCCAGGACAGCTTTACAAGCAGTTTGCAATGACTATTGCAGTTTCTGTGGTGATATCTGGCTTTGTAGCATTAACACTGAGTCCTGTGCTTGCAATGACTTTGTTAAAAACACGAAAATCTTACAAAGCAGGTATTTGGTTTAATAATGGGTTTACCAAAGTTACAAACGTTTATATTGGGGGCGCTAGGTGGCTTATAAGAAACCGAGTTTTCGGAGTCGGGATATTTGTAGTCCTTTTAGCGGCCATTTGGGGGTTGTCTCATATAACTCCTGTAGGTCTTGTGCCCTCAGAAGATCAGGGGTATGTGATGGTCTCTGCAGAGCTTCCAGATGGAGCAAACTTAAAAAGGGTAGAAAAGGTTTCTTCGAAGATTGAATCGATTGCTAAGAGCTCTCCTGCTGTAGAACATGTGATCTCTCTTTCTGGTTATAGCTTGCTCAATGGGATTCCACGCTCTAAAAATGGAGCCTATTTCGTTACATTAAAAGATTGGAGTGAAAGGACTGCTGAAAATCTTTCAGCTCCTTCTATTGTAAAAACGTTAAATACAGAATTTGCCTCTTTGCCTGAAGCAAATATTTTTACTTTTAATCCCCCTTCCATTCAGGGAATTGGGATAGCTGGTGGGATCGAATTTTGGATACTTAATCAGGGGAATGCAGATTCTGAAACTTTTGGAAAAATCGTTTCCGATTTTATGAAAAAAGCTAAGGAGCGCCCAGAAATATTTAAAGGGTATATGTCTTCCACCCTGGAACCTGATGGGATGCAGCTTTACTTAGATGTCGATGTGGAAAAAGCACAGGTTTATCAAGTGAAACTCGAAGATATATTTGAGTCATTACAAGTATTACTCGGATCTGTTTATGTAAATGATTTTAATAAATTTGGAAGAGTTTTTCAAGTGGTCGCTCAAGCAGAACCTTCCTATCGTTCTACAGTAGAAGATATAGGGCAAATCTATGTGCGCTCAACCACAAATGAGATGATCCCTCTAAAGTCTTTAGTGATTCCAAAGTTTTCCAAAGGGCAGACCCTTCTTACCCGTTTTAATGGGTTTCCTGCAGCGCAAATTATGGCTATTCCTAATTATTTCCAAGGATATGGAGCAAGCGCAGCTATGAATGCCCTTGAAGAAGTTGCTGAGGAGATCCTTCCTCAAGGAATAACCTTTGCTTACAGTGGACAGGCCTATCAACAAAAAGTGTCAGGGGGAGCGTCTAGCGCTTCTTTGATTGCAGGCCTTGTTATGGTGTTTTTGGTCCTTGCAGCGCTATATGAAAGATGGACCCTTCCAATAGCGATTCTTCTAGCAGTTCCCTTTGGGATTTTTGGAGCCTTCTTCGCGGTTTGGGTGAGAAACATGCCGAATGATATTTACTTTCAAATCGGCTTAGTAGCCTTGATTGGCCTTTCTGCAAAAAATGCGATTTTAATTGTGGAATTTGCACGTGCAAAAAGAAAAGCTGGTATGGGGGTAATAGATGCGGCAATTGATGCGGCAAGGCTCCGTTTTAGAGCTATTGTTATGACTTCACTGACCTTTATTATAGGAGTATTGCCTTTATTGATTAGTAAGGGCGCTGGGGCAGCTTCTCGCCATTCAGTGGGAACTGGGGTAATGGGAGGGATGTTTTTTGCAACGTTCTTTGCCATCTTTTTTATCCCCTTATTTTTTAGAATCATCGAAGAATTCAGCGAGAAAAAGAAAAAAGATGAAAAATAGAAGACAGAAGAAAAATAAAATCGGGCACGCACGCGGGCACGGGCACGGGCTCGAAAGAGAAAAAATCTTAAGGCTTTCTTTCTTTTCGAGCCCGAGCCCGAGCCCGCGTGCGTGCCCGATCTTCCTCTTTCTTTTTCTTCTCCTATTTTCCTCCTGTAATTTTAAGCCTCATTACGACAGGCCAGAGATAGAGATGCCTCAGACTTGGCGATTTGATGCGGAAAATTGCAGCGAATATATCAATATGGAATGGTGGAAACAGTTTCAAGATCCTGTTCTTGATGAGCTAATGAAGACTGCACTTCAAAATAACCAAGACCTGAAAGTTGCTACAGCAGCAGTTCTCGAATTTTATGCTCAGTACCGGATTGTTGCTTCTCAGTTTTGTCCTCAGGTTAGTTTACAGGGAAATTTTGATCGAAATAAATTTTCCGAGGCGATTGTTGGACAGGCATTTGTCCCTCGCGTTTATAACCTGTTTAGTTTGCTTATGAATATGTCCTACGAAGTGGATTTTTGGGGGCGCATTCGTAATGCAACAGATTCTGCAAAGGCAGATTTTTTAGGCCAAGTGGAATCGAGACGAACAGTTATTTTAACACTTGTAACCTCTCTTGCTGGTGCTTACATTCAACTCAAAGAATTCGATGCGCAACTTGTCATTTCTAAGGAAACTTATGAATCAAGAGTGGTTTCTTGGAATATTGCGATCGCTCGGTATAAAGCAGGTCTTGTGTCTGAGATGGAGGTAAAACAAGCAGAGTCTGAAGCGAATTCTGCAGAAGTGCAGATTAAAAATTTTGAAATTCTTATTGGTCAGCAAGAAGATTTGATTAGCGTGCTTTTAGGTGAGGCTCCAGGCCCTATTCTTCGGAGTGTTCCGTTAACCGACCTCGCACTTCCTGTATCTATCCCTTCAGGGCTCCCTTCTCAGCTTTTAGAAAATCGACCAGATATTGTTCAGGCAGAACTTGCGATCATCTCAGCAAACGCTCAGATTGGTGTTGCAAGAGCAGCCTTTTTCCCAACGATAAGTCTGACTGGTTTGCAAGGAAAAAGATCTACATCAATTCGGGATTTTTTAAATAATGCTGCAAGTTTATTTGATTATGATGTGCAGGCTTTTCAAGAGCTTTATACCGGAGGAAGGTTAACCTACCAAGTTAGAGAGGCTCAAGCTAAAACAAGCCAAGCTGTCCATACATATCTTCAGACTATTTTGACGGCATTTCAAGAGGTTGAAGACGCTTTGATTGCCTATCAAAAGAATCAAGAAAAATTAGTGATCCAAAAAGAACAAGTTTCTGCGCTGGCGCTGTATCTAAAACTTGCACTCCTTCGTTATAACAATGGACAAAACGATTACCTTACAGTTCTTGATGCTGAAAGTTCCCTTTTTGACGCGCAGTTAAGCCTAGCTCAAACTCAGGCAGATATCTTTCTTTCCCTCATTAATCTCTATAAAGCTCTCGGCCAAGGATGGGATGTCGAAGAAGAGAAAATGGATGCAGAATGTGAGACAAAAGCTCTAAAGAACTCATAATTAATTGGTTGAAATACCTATTCCTGTTGTTCCTCCGTCCTCCAAGGCCTATATATCTTCTAATAAATGACTTACCTTACGCAAAATGGTGACGCCAGTTCCTGGCTTGGAGGAGGTGGTGCATTTTTTCCGTGGGTTCCCACCCACGGCTAGCAACTGCCATCGCTTGCGCGATTTGATTACCGCTTTGCGGTTAAGATAAGAATCGGGTTTCCATAACAAAATCGGATGCTGTTCTTAACCGCAAAGCGGTAATCAAATCGCAAAGCGATGGCAGTTGTTAGCCGTGGCGTGACGAACGAATGTGAGGAACCCACGGAAATCGTATACCCACATCTGAGCCAGGAACTGGCGACAACTAAGTATTTAATTGTTAAGTGCATATAATAATGAATTTGTAGGAAATGGTTTTTTTTGTTTGTTTTTAATAAAGTTATGAAATTTATTGAATTAAATCTTATTATATGGTAAAATATCCATATATAAAATAATAAGGAATAGTTTTATGTCTGCAAGCGCGCCAGCTATAGGAACGAGATCCAGCACGCCCCCATTACAAGAAAGCTCTTCCTCATCATCT
>JABDHB010000016.1 GCA_013285775.1 Chlamydiota bacterium
CTTGTTTCCATTTTCGTATTTTGCTTCAGAGATGTTGCCATGATCATCGAAGGTTTTTTTAATTCCTTCTAGTTTATCATTCACATAGGTTTGCAGAAGCTTAGGATTGCCATTATCATAGTATTTGTTTAGTTTACCATGACGAAGCCCTTCTTTGTATTCTGCTTCAAAGACAAGAACCCCTTCTCGATTCCATTCTTTGCTCTCGCCATGAAGCTTTCCTTGGGCATAGTGAACAACAGTGGCTAGTTTTTCATCGTTAAACCAAGTCTTCTCTTCTCCTTCGACTAGATCATTGCAATAGGGAGTTTCTCTAAAGATTTTCCCATCAGGATAATATTGGATAGAAATGCCGTCTTTCTTATCTTTTTTAAAGGATATTTTTGTAACTACGTGGCCTTTTGGATCATAAACTACAGCATCTCCCTCTTTTAATCCTTGGACATACGGCGTTGTAGAAAGTTTATTACCAGCAGGATTGAATTCTGTTGCAATTCCGTGAGGTTGATCGTCTACAAAGTTTACCTCTAAAGATTTGACCTTACCAAATACTTCATGGGGAGGATAGTACGCCTCATGCAATCCAGAGCGTTGATTATTCTCATAATGGAAAATAAATTCCCTTCCATCTTGTATTTTTTGAAAATAACGTCCTGTCAGAAGATCCTTATCATACATAGCTTCTTCGATGATATTTCCCTGCTCATCCCAAAGAGCTTTCCTTCCTTGGATTTTTCCGTTTTTGTAAGAAAGAATAGATTGCATTGTTCCGTTTACATGATAAGTCTTTTGCTCTCCTTCAAGAGCACCTGTCTTATCATAAAAAATCTGTCTTGCAATCTGTCCATTAGGATAGTACTCAACTTCTTTTCCCTCTTTTTTTCCATGAGAAAAAGAAACTTCTTCTTTAAGGTGGTCTTTACTGTACCAAACTTTTGCAACGCCATGAGGCAAGTCATTTTCATAAAATACTTCATAAACAGGAGAGCCATTTTCATCAAACTGCTTATGCCATCCCTCTTTTTTCCCAGATGTAAAAGAGCCGCTGAATTTCACATTCCCGTTTGCATACCATTCACTTCTTGTAAGATCTGGGATTTCTCCTTCGACAAAAAAACCTTGGACTTTGGAAACACCTGATTCATACCACTCTTCAAGTTTGCCAAAGCGCTTATTGTCTTTAAATTCTGCTTTTATAGAAAGTTGTCCATTGTCATACCACTCTTGTAGAGGACCTTCTTTTTTATTTTCATGATAAAAAGCATCTACTTTCATTTGTCCAGAGGGGAAATACTCTTTTTGTTCCCCTTCTAAACGTCCATTTACGAAATGGTATTCCACTTTTATTTTTCCATTTGCATACCATTCAAAATAGTCTCCATCACGTAGATCATCTTTTAAGGAAAATTGAGCAGTTTTTTGTCCCTGATCATTGAATTCAACAATCGGTTCTATAAGAGCTCCACTCGTATCAAAGTTTGCTATATAGGCATCTTGACCATTCTCAAATTTTCTCCAATGTTTGCCTATTTTTTTCCCATTTTCATAAGAGCCTTCTCCAATCGTTTTTCCATCAGTTGCAAAAAAGACTTCTTTCCCTTGCTTTTTCCCATTTTTGTAACCCACTTTTGTGCCAATTTTGCCGTTGGGATGGTATTGTGTATGTGTACCAATGGGTTCTCCCATTTTGTAATCTTGCACTTCTTTTACACTACTATCTTCATGATACACAATCACCGCTGGATTAGAGCCTTTGCTATGTAATTTTCCCTGTTCATAATTAAGCGCAGCTTTAAGAGATCCCCCTTCATACCACTCAAAAGCGTTTCCCTGTGGCAATCCTTCTTTGTAAGAAACGGAAGATCGTTTTTTTTCTTTTGCATAGTTGCGAAGAGATTCTCCTGAAAGAACATCTTGATCATAGGAAATTTCTTCAGCTTTTTCTCCATTTTCAAAATATCCAATCATTTTTCCTTGCTTCTTTCCTCCTACAAAATTGCATACTGCTTTTACGTTTCCATTGGGGTGGTAAAGAGTTACATCTCCTTCTAAAAATCCTCTCTCATAAGCAGCTATTTTCTCCACTTTGCCATCTTGATAAAACGAAATGCTTGCACCATGAGGAACAAAATTATTTTTCCAGGTTTGAGCTGCAAGAGAATCTTCGGCTGCTTCAATTAGGTCTAACTCTTCTTTTGGCTGTCCATTTGGATAAAAATTGATCTGTTTGACAGCAACTTCTTTTTCTCCAACTTTTTCATAAAAGACCACTTTCTCAGGAGATCCATGGCTATTACTTTCTAGAATTTTTGGTTTCCAATGAGGGAGGCGCGGCTTCAAGCTAGGAGGTTCAGCTGCATTCGAATGTACTGCATAGAGAACCAAAGAGAGAAAAGACAGTTTTTTCAAAAATTTCATAAATAGCCCCTTTTTGATCGAGGATATCTTCTGCAAGGCTTTTAAACAAGAAATTAGAAAGGAGAAAAAGCAGGGCCTTAGAAAACCTAAGGCCGCTACAATATTACATGAAAAAGGCAACCCAAATGAGACCAAGACCCCAAAGCAATGGAATGAATCCCATTGATTTAAGGAAATTGTAATTGTTCATGGAAATGATGATCAGTGATTTTGGCACAAAAAACGAGCAAAGTCCTCTGATAATCATAAACCATCCTAGCAATGTCACCAATAAGGTTCCATTCCAAACCCATCTGTTATATAGACTTACAATTACCAATCCTAAGAGCAAATTGACAAATCCTATTAACCAAAAAGAAGCCAAAGAGTTCTTGATCGACGCTGTAATCTTCATTAAGTTATGCGTAAACATAAGCATCCAGAGCCCAATAATAAATAATAAAGGCCCAAAAATCATTCCTAGCCATACTGCATTCGCCATTGCAAACCTCCATTGAATAGCTAATTTGCAAATTAACGAATGAATTATTTGTTTGTCAAGCAGTGTTGATTTTTTTTTAAGCGATCACTCAATCGTCCCATCTGAATAGATGTGATATTTACGAGAAACACTCCCCTCACACCTATCTGAAAGGAGGTTTTCCCGTCCTGTTAGATGTTTGATGGGCTCATCGGTAATATCTTTATAATAGATTTTATTCCCTCTGACGATCAGCTCTAATTCAATATCTGCCTGATGGGTAAGAGCCATTATTTTAAGCTCTTCTAGATGATTGCGCAGCCTTTCTTTTGCGTGCTGAGTTTTCGAACGATGCAGAAGCCCCTGGATATTCCATCCAACAGCTCCTGCAATTAAACCAAGAATTGCAATGCAAACCATGATCTCTAGTAAAGTAAACGGAAATTTACTGCACTTCATCAGGTTTTTTGTGTTCTTTGTTATAATCATCTAACCTCTTGGAGATGACTAGAATGTCGAATTTATCTTTTTCAATTTTAAAATTTCCATTCCAACCATCTTTTAGTAATTTTTGAGGTTTATCACAGAGTCCTGAGTTCATAAGATAATATTCAGGCTTCGCAACAACTTCATCAATGGAATGACCATCCGCCACTTGTAAAAGGAGAATTTCCCTTACGCGAGAAGCTGCCTGTTCTGATTTAAAAGCTCTCCCTTTATCAAGGCTTCCCTTCATATTATACCCAATGACTCCGCCTATAAGACCTATAAGGAAGATCACAATCATAATCTCTAAAAGAGTAATCGGACGTTTTTTCTTTTTTTTCATAATATATATACTCCTGTTCAAGTTGAAACAAATGAGCTAACGTCAGTAAGCGGTAGAAGAATAGAGAGAACTACCAGGCCCACGACAGCCCCTAAAACAATTAATAAAGCGGGCTGCAACATCGCTGTAAGCTGTGAAAGATCTTTTTCCAAGTTTTCGTCGTAGATCTCTGAAATATTTTGAAGCATATTGGACATTTTTCCCGTTTCCTCTGCAATAGAGAGCATCCTAATCATGAGCTGAGGAATGTGGGGAGATTTTTTAAGCTCTTCACTGAGTTTTTTTCCTTCAATCACACCTTTTTCAGCAGACTCTACAGCCTCCTCTAAAAGAGGATTTTTCATGAGCTTTCTGGAGAGCATCAGCGTTTCCATTAAAGGAACTCCCGACTCAAGAAGCACCGAGGCAGATCTACAAAATTTGATGAGAGCAGATTGTAAAATAAGATCCTTAATGAACGGAACTTTCAAAAGATTTTTTTGCATAAGAATCTTTGTTTTCCTTCTTTTAAAGAGAAAAAAGGCAATGATACCTAAAGTTAGAAATGAAGAAAAAAGAAAAAATCCATATTCGATAAGGAAATTACTCACTCCAAGTACACAATAGGTCATGGGATGTAATTCTCTTCCTTCAAATAGCTCTTTCATGGAAGGGATCACAAAAATAAGAAGAGAAATGAGCACGATGAAGCAAAACGTCGCGAGAAAAGAAGGGTAGGCTAATGCAGAAAAAAGCTGCTTTTTAAGTTTCTGTTGCCGGGTAATGAGCTCTTTAAGTTCGTCTAAAGCATGTACAAGAGAGCCGCTTTGCTCAGCTGCTTGAATCATGGAAAGATAGACCTGATCAAAAGTTTTAGGATATCTTGCAAAAGCAGCTGCAAGAGAAGATCCCCCTTTTAACCTATCGCAAAGGTCCAAAAACAGAGAATGAGCTTTATGTTTTTGATATTTTTCTTCGATTGTAAGAAGGCTTTCATAAAGAGGAAGACCGGCATGAAGAAGTTGTCCTAATTCACGTGTAAAAGATAGAAGAAGAGAGGGCTCTAAAAAAATCTCCTTACTTTTCTTTTCGAATTCAGAAATCTGGGTGATTAAAACCTGTTTTTTATGGAGTTTTTCCTTCGCCATGAAATAGGAATCAGCGTCGATAACCCCGCTCATCGCCTTTCCTTCCTCCGTTAATGCCTTATATTTATAAAGAGGCATCGTCACACCCTCTAGATACTCGGAGCACTTCTGCGCTTGTTGTAATCCCCTGTTTTACCAAAAAGCCCCCTTCTTTGCGAAGGGTTAGCATTCCAGTCTCTAAAGCTATTTTCTGAAGAGCGGTAGCATCGGCGCTTTGAACAATCTGCCTTTTAATGCTGCCTGTAACATTCATAAGTTCATAGATCCCACATCTTCCTTTGTAACCTGTATGAAAACAATGCTCACAACCAGAGCCTTTAAAAAGCTCATCTGCTTCTATGCCAAGTTCTGTTAATTCTCTTTGTGTGGGAGCGTAAGAAATACGACAATGCAAACAAATTTTTCTCACAAGGCGTTGAGCTAAAACTCCCACAACCGATGAAGAGAGTAAATAAGGCTCAATTCCCATATCGACAAGACGAGTGATCGCAGAAGGGGCGTCATTTGTATGGAGTGTGCTTAAAACTAGATGGCCTGTAAGGGAAGCTTGTATAGCAATTTCAGCTGTTTCTCTATCTCGAATCTCTCCAATCATGATTACATCTGGGTCTTGGCGTAAAATATGACGAAGCCCCGTTGCAAACGTTAAATGAATTTTGGGATTTACTCCAATTTGCGCCATTCCCTGTAATTTATATTCTACTGGATCCTCAATCGTCATAATATTGATCTCAGCAGAATTAATCTCAGAAAGAGCGCTATAGAGCGTTGTAGTTTTTCCGCTTCCTGTGGGACCTGTGACTAAAAATATCCCCTCACTTAGTCGAATTTGACTATTAAAAGAGGCGAGAACCTCTGGTCGTATTCCTAATTTATTTAAGCCCACAAGAACATTACTTTTATCCAAAATCCTAAGCACTATCCTTTCCCCAAAAACAGTAGGAACTGTGCTCACACGAAAATCGATCTGTTTTTTTCCCATTTTAAGCTTGATCCGCCCATCTTGAGGGAGACGATGCTCTGCAATGTCGAGCTTTGACATCACTTTAATCCGAGTGATTAACTGCGTTTGATATTCTTTTGGAGGAGCATGGCGCATCTGAAGGACCCCATCAATTCTGTAACGGACCCCCATCCCTTGCTCTAGAGGCTCAAAATGGACATCAGACGCTCCCTGTCCAATTGCCTCCATAAGCATCATATTGAGCATTCGTATTACTGGAGAATCAGATACTTGTTCAAAAAGATCGTACCCATCTTCTTCTTCTTCAGAAGGCCTTCCCTTAGCCGCATCATTGAGGGTTTGCATTAAAATAGAAGCAGCATCCTCTTTTTGATGATAGCATTTGTCAATAGCACTTTCGATCGCCTCTTTTGGGCAAAGAATTTCTTGGATTTCTTGTTTGGTTTGGAGTCTTACCTCTTCAAGAGCCTCCATCTCAAAAGGGGAAGAGATCGCTACAAGAAGTTTCCCTTCTTTTTCTCCAATGGGAAGGAGGTTATGCTGCTTTGCAAAAGCGTAGGTGACTTTCTGGACTTTTTCTAAGACAAATTCAGCCTCTGAAAGATCTTTAAGCACCGAGAGACCAAACTTCAAACCCAATTCTTCAGTATTATCTGTCATGGAAAAACATCTTCATGCTGTTGCGGAAAAATTTCTTTTCTTCCTTTTTTCTAGCTTCTACAAGCTTCTCTAAAAATTCAGGAATATCTCCAGGGCGCTTTTTGAGTTCTTCTGTACGGAAACAATCGAGTTGCTCTTGCGGGTCAAGGATAATGGTAGGGGTAATAAAGAAGAACATCTCTGTATTGTGATCGACCAGTTTTGTGCTTCCAAAAAACATTCCAATTCCAGGAAGTTCTCCTAAAAATGGCACCCTCTCTTCTGTGTCTTGAATCACTTTTTTCCTAAGACCTCCGATAATTACCGTCTGGCCATCGACAACTCTCACTTCATTCTGAATATGTCTTCTACTCACAACAGGTCTATCTTCTTTGTCGGTTTTAGGAGTATCAAAAGTAATGTCTGTTTGGAGAGTGATAAATCCATCGCATTCCTGTTCTTTATCGGGAAGATGAACTGTAGGAGTAAGTTCAATCGTAATCCCATATTGAGCCCGAGTAAACGATTTTTCAAAAGCGATCCCTTTATTCGTGTCTACAGGTGCGGCGCCATTATTGATCGACATCTCATCGACAATGGAGATCATGGCAGGAGTTTGATTTACAGTGATCACAGAAGGGGCAGCATTTAGTTGAATATCTTCCTGCGTCATCAAAAAGCTATAGATCACTTCATAAGCAGGAAAATGCTTACTCTTATGCCCTTTAAACATAAATTCGAGAAGACCTGAAAGAAGGTTGTGATGGTTCTCTTCTTTACGGACATTATTAAATCCATTGTGTGTCCCATTGCCATTTCTACTGCCGATTTTTAAGAAATCAAGGCCAAAGCTATTCTTTGTATTCAATTGTTTTTCAAATAAAAGAACTTCGATCTGCACCATCTTCTTAGGGACATCGAGCTTACGAAGAAGATCTTTGATTTTTACAAGAGAATCTCTTCTGACAACCATTAAAAGATTTCCCGTCTTAGGATCAGGAATAAAATGATCAGAATAATTCTCTTCCACTTTTACTATGCCAGACGCCGCAGGCTGAAGGGGGGTAGGTGTAACAACAAGAGGAGGAGTAGAGGCGTATCCGTCGGGAGGAACTCTTCCTGTTGGACTTTGCTGAGCATAATTCATTTCTAAATTTTCTCTTGGTCCTTCAGGATTGATCAAAAGTAACGAAGAATAAACTTTCTCTAAAACCTTTGCTAAATCAGAAGGGTCGCTATGCTTACAAGAATAGATGAAAACAGTCATCTCAGAAGGATCTTGGAGCTGCTCTTCTGTATCTTTAACAATTTTTTCTCCTCTATCTACAGCCTCTTCTTGCCCAATTAGTATCAAAGCATTTGTCTGTCCGAGAGCAAAAATCGAGAGCCCTTCTTGCTCTACTTTTCCAAAAGGCGCTCTCCCTTTTTCTATAGCCTCTCCAAAAAAAGTTGTGAGGATTTTTTCCATCTCCCTCACACCCATTTTTGTCACAGGAACAACTCTAGAAATTTTTCCTTTCGACTCTTCCCATACAGTGTTGTAAAGATTCAAAAGCTTAGTCACTTCTTCCTTCGAGGAGACAATCGCTATTTTACTCCCAATTTGATAAATGAACGTCTGTTTTACATCGGCAAATCTTTCGAAAAATTGAAAAACGCTTTTTACCTGTTCTAATGGTGGAGATAATAAGTAAAAAATTCTGAGACCATCAGGAATAAATGGCAAACTGTCAAATTTAGACGCTATAGCTCCAACGGAAGAAGGATCTTGCTTAAAGACATACAGTTGACGCGCATAGGTGTTGATCTTTTTGACCCCTATCCCGTTATGAGCTAAAACAATTTCTAAAACTTCGCTCCAAGATTCTCTAGGCACAGGAATCCCAGAATGAATATTTAGCTTAAGATGGATCATTTCTGGAGGAACAATATACACATAATCCATAGCTCCATATTCCATTACAAGCTGGGCTAAAGTCGTTTCTTCTTGGTCCCAAAAACCGTAGCCATCTTCCTCTTTTTTAGCTTCGGTTACAGAAAGATCCCTCCAACTATTCTCCAATTCTAAAATCTTTCCCTTCTTCTGATTGATTTCCCCTAAAAGGAACTGATACTCCTCTTCAGAAGCCTGTTTTTGAAAAAGGGCTGAACTATTTTTATAACAAATTTCCAGTTCTTTTCTAAGACTACACAGCTCTGTATTTACCCTTTCCAAAAGAGCATCTGCAGATTCTTTTGATCCTTCCCCTTTATCCTTTTTTCCAGCAATCGTTTGCGCAAAAAGACATTGAGAGAAAAGAATTACTGTAAGGAGAATTTTATTTTTTAGCATACCCAAGTGAATTCGAAAATTGGGAATTTGACAAGGCGGCGGCGTAAATTTTTTACTCTGGAGCGAGCGACCATTGCCGATCGGCAAGGCTCGAGTGAAGAGAAAAAATTTACTGCCTGCCAACGCAGTCAAAAACCAATTTGCGAGTTTACTTGGGTATATCAAAAGATGCTCTCTTTTTATTCTTTATTTTCTGTTCTTCATTAAGCGGTAGGGCAATATTTTGCATTTGACTTCTATTTTCATCAAAAATCTGCCCCTTTATTAACATTTTTCCCTGTTCTTTTTCAAGAGAATCAAAAACAAAAAGCTCCCCTTTCACTTTATGGCACAAAAAATCTTCAATTTCTGAAGGACGTCTTAGTTTGTGCCATCCACCCGCCGTTTTTAAAAGCCAGTCACCTGGTTTAAGCATCATTCTTTTTTTTCCAATGATACAAGAGACTTGATTGGAGGTTCTGAGGCGAATAGAGGTAATCGCTTCTTCCATTCTTAGCGTTAAACGAGGAGAGGCTGTTTTGTGAATTTTATGTTGCAATGCATTAAATCCTTGTTCATCCCAAGCAATAATCTCCATTTCACTTCCCGTAATCGATTTAATATATGCTAGCGGAGCCTCTTCAGGAGCGGAAATCTTCCATTCTCCCTCTTTCCAAACAAGATAATCTCCTACCTGAGCATAGCAAGCATAACAAGGAAAAAGGATTTTTTGCGCCTGAGCTTGAGATTTATACTCTTCTCCTCCATACGCCTCAATGAATTTATCATTTCCCGTCCACAGAGCTTCTTTTAATGCAGTAAAGGGTTCTTCAACGATATCAGAATGTCTTTCACAAGTTTGTGCGTAAAATCGCCCTTCTTCTACTCCCCCTACTTCAATCATAATTGAAACATCTGAAAGGGTTGGCTTTATCCACACAGGAGTTACTTTTTCAGAAAAATGGCACTCCCCATCCTTTAGATCTAAATAGATCACATTTCCTGCAGCAATAACTTTTTCTTCTCCGCCATTTTTCATTCCAAGCAAAAAATCAGATTTTCCAGGACGGGTATTTTTGGCTAAGACAACAACTTCTTTCCTAATCTGATGCACAAACTTAGATAATTGCCCTTCATTCAAAGATAATGGCCCAGTCCCGATGAGTTCATATAAACAATTGGATTTGGACGATTTAGATATAAAATCTTCCTTTTTTGGACTCCTTACAGCAGACAAATTACAAAACAAAAAAAGGATCGCAGCAAAGAGATATACAACAAAAAAAACACAGAGAATTTTCTCTGCCCATGAAAAGAATTTATCTAGCTTAAATGGACAATTCATAGCCAACATAGGAAACATATTCTAGGGTAACTACAAAAAAAACGATAGATAATAATTTCTTTAATCTTTAGAGTAAAGAAAAGAGAGGTAGAATATGGACAATCAGAAAAAAGAAGGGGTCTCCGTGAAAGAAATTGAAGAATTTACAAAAAAACATCGTTTTGAAGTTTTCTTCTGTTTAGAATTTATCTTCGCTTGTTTCTTCAGTTTTGTTTTCTTCGGTCCTGCATGGGCTGTTATTTTTGCCGCAATAGGTGGAATTCTTGGAGTTGTTTTTCATACAAAAGTAGAAGTGATGTGCAGAAAGGTCCTGAATTACATTTTCAGCCAAGAAGAGATGACTCAGTTAGTATTAGGGATCGTAGGAATCATTCTCGCAATCTTCCTTCCACCCCTTATCTTCTTAAAGCTAGGTCTACATGGCGGAAAAGACCTCCACAGAATGTCGATGGGAAGCTTTTCCAATAGAGAGAAATAGCCTATTTTAGAGCGATTTTTAGGAGTTTCTTTCTTTCTTGTAGGTACTCGGAGATAGAGATACTTTGATCTTTGAAGCTCTTCTCTAAAAAGGAATAGCTTTGAGCGCTGTTTTGCAAATCTTCGATAGCGCGCAACTCTTCCTGTGGCGATCCAACCTCTTTTTCTAAAGAAGCGATCCTTAACAAATTGTACGCGTAAAGAAAAGAGGCATGATTGGGGCCCAATGTTTGCTTCAGCTTTTTCGCGGCTTCTAATGCAGCCTGATAATCTTTATTTTTTATCAAAATAGACGTTTTAGAAAAGTCTTCGTAGTAACCGGTAAGGCCACCTACCCTTTTAAACACTCTAGAAATATAAGGATCAAGTTCTCTACTTGTTTTTCCCTCTATAAGCTGCTGAACAAATACAGCATCATTTTTAAAAGCTAGGTTTGAGTTAGACCCTTTAACTAAAAAATGGTAGCTCAAAAGAGCTATTCCCATAACAGCTGCAGCTCCATAAAACAAATTCGAAGAATTCTCTCTAGCCCAATCTATGTAGTGAAGTACTCTGTTATTTTCCATGGCCTGAATAGTATCAGGAAAGAACAGTTTTGTAAACTGATTCCATTTCCATAAGGGTTTTATCAAAGGTAAATTTTTCTAAAACATGCGCCCGAGCATTGCTTCCAAAGGTTGATCTAAGCTCTGGATTTTGAATCAAACGGAGCGCAGCATCTTTTACCTGTTCTGGAGAAAAAGGAGCTACATGTAAACCCGTTTTACAATTAAGGCACACTTCAGGAAGCCCACCAATAGTAGTAGTAATTAAGGGGCGTTTCAAAAACGCTGCCTGCAGACTTGCCTGGGAAACTCCTTCATGAGCGGTGCTTAAAAGGACAAAAATATCCATCGCTGCAATTGCGGTATATGGAAAATCCAGGTGTCTAGTGAATGTAAGAACGTCATTTAATCCAAGAGCTGCAGCCTTTTCAATGTATTTTTCCACATGTCCACCACCAACAATCACCCATTTTACATTCTTTACCTCTTTCATAAGAAGGGCTGCCTGCATTAAATCATCAATCCCTTTCCACGATCTCACAAAACAGGCAGTTCCAATAAGAATATCATCGAGTTTTAGCCCTAAACTATTTCTAAAAGCTAAGACCTCTTCATAACTAAAAGTCACTTTAGAAGGCTCTACCCCCGTAGGGATACATCTAATGGCAAAAGGAGAGAGTTTTGACTGGGAACAGATGACTGGAATAATTGAAGAAGAGGTCGTAACCACAAAATCTGCCAAAATATTGTATAAAAGACGGCTATTTAACCCTTTTTTAATTGCAGTCGATAAATGCCTCGTGCGCACAACTTTTTTTCCAGAAATTCTCGCTGCAAAACCCCCTGTCCATGCATCCAAAGATGAATGGGTGTTAATAATTTCAATGTCATGCTTTTTGATCATCTTGAGAAATTTCAACAAAGTAAATAGCAGAGCGTATCTTTTGAAGTTCACTTCATAAACAGTGAACCCTTCTTTTCTTGCTTGACTTACAAGGCCGCCGCCCTTTGCAACCGCAAAAATAACCTCATGACCCTTTTTTCTCATCCCTAAGGCCTCATTCAGTATTCTAATCTCTTGCCCTCCCCATCCGGATGAACTTTCTGTATGTAAAATTCTCATTACAACTCCAAAATATGTAAAATTTTCCGGTGCCCAGAAGAAAAAGGAAGCTTTTTTAACTCATCTGATAAAATCCATTCATACCCTTCTACATCCTCTCGGCTATGAACTTCCCAAACTGAAGGATAAAGGTGAGCTCTATATTTAGTGAACGTATGAGTAACTTTAGGAAGATCCCCCTGATAACTAACTTCTAAATCAAATAGCATTCCGCTATGGATCTGCTCCTCAAAATAAGGAAACTCATAAAGGTCCGCCATTACTTTCCCCGTTTTCTCTTTACGCACAAGCACGTACTTATCAAATCTTAATATCCCGATATGACGTAAAAGCACAATGGTTTTCTTTTTAACCTTGAGAACTGGAATACTTTCTGTCATCCCTTTTGCTCTAGCTAAACACCCCTCTTTTAACGGACAAATAAAACATTGAGGCTTCTTTGTACATACAAGCGCGCCAAGCTCAATTAAACCTTCCATAACAATATAAGGTTCATGATCTGGCAAAACCCTTTCCGTAAGCGCTGGAACATCTTTTTCCGATAAAAAATAGCGGGAGATCACTCTATAAACATTTCCATCTACAGCAGCCTTTTTTTGATAAAAAGCAAAACTGAGAATAGCCCCTATAGTATAAGGCCCTAGTCCTTTAATTTTTTTTAACTCCTCTTCCCTACTTGGCAACTCCCCTCCAAAATTTTCCATGATATATTTTGCCCCTTCATGCAGATTCCGCGCCCTCGAATAATACCCCAATCCTTCCCAAATCTTTATAATTTTCTCTAAAGGAGCTGCTGCTAAACTCTCAATGCTCGGAAACTCCTCCATCCAACGCAAAAAATAAGGAACAACAACAGAGGCCCGCGTCTGCTGAAGCATGATCTCCGAAACCCATACCTCATAGGGAGTAGGCGTATCTCTCCAAGGGAAATCCCTTTTAACCTCCAAAAACCAAGATTTAAATTCATCTACAGGAAAATTTTGCATAACTCCCAGCAATTATTGCCGACAAAGAGGATATAGTTTAACCGTTTAACCAGCTTTTTGGAAAGAGAAGAGGAAGATGAGCAATTCCAGATGTAGTAGTTTTTAGATTTTGTTCAAAACTATATTTTTGGTGTTTTAGCGATGAATAGACATGTCGGATGGTGTGCGCTTGAGGCCACACCTCCTGCGACCACCTTGAGCCTTGCCTCGCTGCGCCAAATCGTGTGCTCGAAAGCGGGGTGGGCAAAGCCCTACACCCGCACGCTTCGCTTTTCTGTGCTACGATTTTGCTTTGCGATCCAAGGCCGTCGGCTTCTCGTGCGTTCCTCCCCTGCTGCGCGGGGACCCCTCCACGTCATCTCGCAGTACCATCTTTTTCTCTCATGTAGAGTCTTAATAAGTTTTCAGGCAGTTCCCAAGAATGGCTCTGCGATGCGACGTGAGAGGGGCCCCGCAACCGAGACGAAGTCCGGCGGGGAACGAACGCTCATCGCAGCCAATGGCCCCAGATCGCAAAGCAAAATCGTAGCACAGGAGAGGCTCCAGCCGTGCGGGTGTAGGGCCTTGCCCACCCCGCCTCCGAGCACACGATTTGGCAAAGCGAGGTGGGGCTCAAGGGGGCAAGCGGGGGACTAGCCGCAGGACTTGTCCCCGACATGTGTATGGGAGGCCTCACTAAGTTTTGCCTTACAATATATTCTATTCTTAAGTGGGCACGGTTCTTGCAGATCTCTTAATTACGAGGTAAACCATGAACGATATTAAAACATTGATGCAAAAAGAAATTATCCTTATGCGAGAAGTTTTGGCCAATATGCACCAGGAAGAAGAATCCCTTAGAAGGAACGATCGCCCCCTATGGGCGAATATCATTTCTCAAAGATGTGAAATTTTGACCATTTTAAGCCCTGTCCGAGAAGAAAGAATTCTTGCCAGCAAAAACGTTGTATACTCAGAAGACTGCGATATTCTCTCTATGAGAGACCAGATCATGGCTTTAATTGAAAAAATCAATCAACAAAACCATTCCAATGAACAGCTTTATAAAGTGGCTTTTCGGCCCCAAAGTGCGCTGCAGCCCGAACTTATAAAAAAGAAAAAGTCGGCTATTGCGACTTATACTCAAGAGCCTTAAGATTCAGGAATGAAAGTTGCCGGTCTTATTTATGGTCCTCAAGCCCATTATCTCGATCATTTGGCCCCGATTTGCCATTTGCTCGAGATCCCTCTTATCGTTACAGAAGAGAGGCTAAAAATCTCTGCGCAAAAGTTTTACCCAAAACTCAGGGTAGAACTTTCCAATTATATCAATGGCCCACAGGAAATTGTTCAACATTTCGATCTTATTGTATCCTCAATGCCAAGACCCTTATTTGATGAGATCTTTTTCTTTGCAGAGCAATTTCTCCGAAAAAAGCTCCATACCATTTGGTGCCCACACGGAAATTCAGACAAAGGGCGCCATTCTGTATTCATGGAAGCGCTTAAAAATGAAGAAGCAGCTCTTGTCTATGGAAAAAGAATCATCGATTTTCTCATTGAAAAAGAGGCCTTTCATCAGCTCAAAGGACATGTGATCACAGGAAACTATAGATCTGCTTTTTACAGGAAAGAAAAACGGTTTTTTGACTCCCTCCTCCCTTTTAAGCCAAGCATACGAAACATCCTATACACTCCTAAATGGTCGAGGTAGGTGTAAGGTCCTGTGATGATAGCAGCGGATTTCATAGAAATGTTAAATCGTCTGAAAATGAGTCGTAGAGTTTTAGGATTTCTTGTTTTACTAAGTCCAAAGATTTTTCTTTTCCGAAAGTTTCTTCGTAAACAGTTTTGCGCACT
>JABDHB010000017.1:0-1705 GCA_013285775.1 Chlamydiota bacterium
ATTTGATTACCGCTTTGCGGTTTAGATTAACAAGAAAAACGTCCGAACTATAGATTGCATTCGCGATGAAGAGAAGCTTAGATTTTAACAACAAAATCGGATGATATTTTTAACCGCGAAGCGGTTGTCAAGTCGCGAAGCGATGGCAGTTGTTAGCCGTAGGTGATGAAGGAACCTACGGACAGTGCACCCCCACACACAAGAGCCGCATTAGCGGCGACAGTTGCAGGCCTTTAGAGAGACGGATTACGCGGATGGTCTTTCAGATATGGTAGCGAGAAGTGGGTAATCGCATTCCAGTTACCCTCAGAGCGTGTAACCTTTTTAGGTCATCTAGATCTTTTTCTTGGCGTCGGCAAGCACGTAATTGCATGTGAAGATCTCTTATGGTTTTTTCAGAAGATTCGCACGTTTCTAGAAGGGTTGAGATGGATTCTTCCTGAGTTTTTATCAGGTCTTGGTCGAGCTTCTTTACGTTTTCGATCCGTTTTTGACGTTCATTGAAATCATTGATTTTTTCATTGTATTTCTTGTATTCTTCTGTATATTTCTCTTCAAATTTCTTAAGTTTTATTGTGTGATCTTCCTTGAAATAGGCAATTGTAGAAATGGACCCTGCTAAAAGAGCTATGCCGTAAGAAATGAAAGAAACCCATACTTTTTTCTGGAGAAGGCCCTGTGGAAGGGCTCCTGCTTTTACTAGACTACCACCAATCCCTAATGCGATTGCTGCAAGAGCTATAGCCCCCACGACAAGAGCTATGTGAGCTCCTTGGTGATTAAATTCAGGTTTTTTTAGAACCCATCCAGGATGAAACAGTCCTATCTCGCATGGCATAGTAGGTTCATAGGAAGCTGGAATTCCATTTTTACGAAAATTTTGGTATATAATGGTGGTGCCGGAAGCAGAAACGATACTCATAAAATTTCTCTTTGTCTGTGAATCCGTAAGTTTTACTATAGATTTGGCATTAATGTCCATTTGTTATTCTTGACTTTTGCTCGGCAATAGGCTTAAATTTCTGTTATGAAAAATATACTCGTGGAACCTTCTATCCTTTCAGGGGATTTTGGGAGGCTTGCCGAAGAAGCCCAACGGATTGAGGAAGCTGGTGCTGATGCTATCCATATTGACATTATGGATGGGCATTTCGTCCCTAACCTCACTTTAGGGCCAAAAGCCGTAGCGGCCATCAATAAGGCCACAAACCTCTTTTTAGACGTCCATATTATGATTTATAACCCTTATGATTATGTGGAGCGTTTGGTTGAGGCTGGAGCTGATAGGATTACATTTCATTTCGAAGCTACTGAGGATGTGGAAGATACGTTAAATTACATCAAAAAATGTGGTATTCAAGCAGGGCTTGCCTTTAATCCTGAAACTTCTGAGTCATTGATCGTTAAATACTTAGATAAATGTGATCTTATTTTGCTTATGACAGTGAATCCAGGCTTTGGCGGGCAGGAATTCATGCCAGAGATGCTTGAAAAAATTAAATTTACTCGGGAACTGTGTGATAAGTTTCAGATCAAACAAAATATTCAGGTTGATGGCGGGATCACCGATAAGACAGCGAAATTGTGCATCGAAGCTGGGGCGAACGTTATCGTGTCAGGCAACTATCTTTTTAAACTTCCGAATATGAAAGAGGGAATAGCCCTCTTAAAAGGGAAAAAATGAAAAAAATTG
Source organism: Chlamydiota bacterium (assembly GCA_013285775.1). Lineage (GTDB taxonomy): Bacteria > Chlamydiota > Chlamydiia > Chlamydiales > Rhabdochlamydiaceae > JABDHB01. The sequence goes on from JABDHB010000017.1 coordinate 1,694, forward strand.
TCGTTATAGGAG
>JABDHB010000017.1:1715-5029 GCA_013285775.1 Chlamydiota bacterium
TCTCAGCGCGATTGTTTCTATGGCAGACGATGGGGGAAGCACAGGTATTTTGCGCGATGAATTAGGAGTTCTTCCTCCTGGCGATGTTAGGCAGTGTCTGATTGCCCTTTCTGATTCTTCTCAGCTTTTGCGCAGCTTAATGAATTACCGATTTGAAAATGGGGGGCTAGGTGGCCATAGCTTTGGGAATCTTCTCCTTTCTGCGTTAGAAAAAGTGACAGGAAGTTTTGAGACGGCAGTGGAAGAGGTAGGAAAAATTTTAAATATTAAAGGCAAGGTTATCCCTGTCACTACCCACCAAGTCCGACTCAAGATGCTTTTGAATAATCGGCAGTTGCTTGAAGGGGAAAAAGAGGTGTATCTTTCCCAAGAAATCGATCAAGGATACAAGAGTATTTATTTAGAGCCCTTTCCAAAGGCAAACCCTCAAGCAATTGAAGGGATCACGGAGGCTGACTTTGTAATAATTGGTCCTGGTGGTCTTCATACCTCTTTGATCCCAAATTTACTGGTAGATGGAGTTGCTGAGGCTTTAAGAGCTACAAAAGCCAAAAAGATTTTCGTTGTGAATCTGATGAATAGAAAGGGGCAAACAACCAAATTTAAAGTAAGCAATTATCTGGAGCATATTGTCCGTTTCATAGGGGAAGATATTTTTGATTACATTCTTGTAAATAATCAAATTCCTCCTCAGGAATTGATTAAAGTTTATGAAGAGGAAGGGGATCTTGTTCATAATGATATCAATGAAAAAAGAGTGATTTTGGCCCCTCTTCTTGGAGAGCTAAAAGAAGCAGACAAAAATGACCTGATTAGGAGAAATCTTATTCGTCATAATCCAAATAAATTGGCTCAGGAGTTAATGAACATTGTTAATCATCTTTGATTTAGACGATACGCTTATTGATACTTCTGGATCGATCACTCCGATAAAGCTTGAGCATGCATTGCAAAAAATGGTCGAAGCTGGGTTTCAAACGGTATCATTTGGAGAGAGTTTAGAATTGCTCAGGCGCTTAGATCAGTTAGCCCCTAGCGGTTCTGTAGCTCTTGCAGAATTTATAGAGATGCACGATGCAGATCCTAGGCTTTATGAAATTGGCTATAAAGAGCTCTATGATACTCTCTCTTTTGATATGCCTGTTTTTTCTGTTGACCGGGCGGCAGAAACTCTCTCTTATTTAAGAATTTCTCATCAACTTGCTCTTGTGACCATTGGAAAACCTTCTCAGCAGTATGAGAAAATGAAAAAAGCTGGTATTGATTCTACAATTTTTAGTAAGATCGTTGTTACGGAAGAAAAGAATAAAAAAATTCATTATCAAGCGATTGCTGAAGAACTGGGGGCTCTCCCTGCGGAAGTTTTAGTTTGCGGAGACAAAATTGCGATCGATCTCTCTCCAGCAAAAGAGCTTGGTTTTACAACGGTGCATATGAGTTTTGGCAGAGGTAAAAACAGCTTGGGATTAAAAGAAGATGTCGACCACACCATTACAAGTCTTTCACAAATTAAGGAACTAATATAAATATATGATTACAAGCAATCAGTTGGCACCGGGCTCTATTATCTCGGTTGATAATAAGGTATATCGGGTAGAATCGTGTGTTAAAGTTACCGTGGCCAAAGGGGTTCCCTTCATCAAAACAAAGCTGAAAAACTTGATGAGCAATGAGGTTCTCGAGAAAAATTTTAAGCTCAATCAGTCGATTCAGGATGTCACTCTTACAGAAAGAAAGTTGGAATACCTCTATCTAGAAGGAAAAGATTATCTTTTTCTCGATATAGGTACGTTGGAGCAGGTGATGGTCCCTAAAGACGTCATCGGCGAGAAAGTCAATTACCTCAAAGAAGGAACAGATATTAGAGCAATGTTTTATGGAGATTCGATCTTCTCAGTAGAACTTCCTCAATTCCTCGAATTGATGGTTGTCAAAGCAGATGGAGGAGAAGCCCCAAGTGCCATGTCAAATGCCACAAAAGGAGCTATTCTCGAAACAGGTGCTCGAATTGAGGTCCCATTATTTGTGGAAACAGGGGATATTATAAAAGTAGATACCCAAACAAACGAATACATACAAAGAGTATAGACATACTACTTAGGAGATTTTGTGGAATTAAAGCAGATTAAGGAACTGATGGCCGCAATGGAGCGCGCCGGGTTAAAGAAAATCAGCATTAAAGAGAAAGATGGCTCTGAGTTGATGTTGGAGCGCGCAGAAGAACTCACAGGTCATACACAGCATCAGGCGCCCGTCTATCATCCCCACCCTCCGGTGTATCATCCTCCCTCCCCGGTTATAAAACCGCAGCATCATGAACCTGAAAAAATAGTGGAAGGGCGTTTTGTAACATCCCCGATGGTTGGAACGTTTTATTCTTCTCCTTCACCTGATGATCCAGTTTTTGTAAAAGTGGGTGATCGTGTCGAAGAAAATACTGTTGTTTGCATTATCGAAGCGATGAAAGTGATGAATGAAGTGAAAGCTGGAGTAAGTGGTATCATCGCTGAAATCTGTATAAACAATGGACATCCTGTAGAATTTGGAACCAAAATTTTCCGAGTAACATGAGATTAGCATGAAGAAAGTACTTATAGCCAATAGAGGCGAGATCGCTGTTCGCATTATCCGCGCTTGTCATGATTTGGGACTCCAGACGGTAGCCCTTTACTCTGAAGCAGACGCAGAAGCCCTGCATGTACTCCATGCTGATGAGGCGATTTGTATTGGAGAAGCTCCTTCTGCAAAATCGTATTTAAAAATTCCTAATATTATTTCTGCTTGTGAAATTACTGGTGCTGATGCAATCCATCCGGGATATGGCTTTTTAAGTGAGAATGCAAACTTTGCTTCGATTTGTGAAAGTTGTGGACTCAATTTTATAGGACCCTCTTCTCACACTATTTCTCTCCTTGGAGATAAAGCCAAGGCTAAAGAAATTGCAAAAAGTGTAAAATGTCCTCTCATTCCTGGATCGCCAGGCGTTGTTGCAGATGTGCAAGAGGGGCTTAAAGAAGTAAAAAAATATGGCTTCCCCATTTTTATTAAAGCCACTGCAGGGGGTGGAGGAAAAGGGATCCGGATTGCTCACAATGAAGAGGAATTTGTCCGTCAGTTTGCAGCAGCACGCGCTGAAGCAGAAGCGAGCTTTGGCAATCCTGATGTCTATCTGGAAAAAATGATTGTGAATCCACGCCATATTGAAGTCCAAATCATGGGTGATAAACATGGTAACTATGTCCATCTGGGAGAAAGAGATTGTACAATCCAGAGAAGACGTCAAAAACTCATTGAAGAAGCGCCGAGTCCTATTT
>JABDHB010000017.1:5039-14869 GCA_013285775.1 Chlamydiota bacterium
GTCCTATTTTAAGTGAAGCTATGCGGAAGAAAATGGGGGAATGTGCTGTAAATATTGCAAAAGCCGCAAAATATCATTCCGTCGGCACTGTAGAATTTTTGCTAGACCAGAAGAAAGATTTTTACTTTATGGAAGTAAATACTCGTATTCAAGTAGAGCATACCATTACAGAAGAATTCACAGGAATTGATCTTGTAAAAGAGCAGCTCAAAATTGCCATGGGTGAAAAACTGAAAATAAAACAGAAAGATATCGAATTTAAAGGGCATGTAATTCAGTGTAGAATTAACGCGGAAAACCCAGCAAATAACTTTGCTCCTTCCCCTGGCAACCTAGAATATTATATTCCGCCCGGTGGTCCTCATGTGCGGATCGATAGCGCTTGTTACGCAGGTTACAGAATCCCTCCTAACTACGATTCGATGATTGCAAAACTCATCGTAAAAGGAAAAGATAGAAAAGAGGCGATTGCTGTTGCAAAAAGAGCTCTCCGTGAATTCCATATCGGTGGAGTCCAATCAACCATTCCCTTTCATCTTTTCATGTTTCAAGATGAAAAATTCCTGAATAATGATTACACCATTAACTATATCGATCAGCTCATTGCAGAAGGATGTAATTTTCAAGGAAAATCGTGAAAGGGGTCATACTTGCAGGTGGTAAAGGTTCCCGCCTTTATCCCCTCACTTTAAGCACTTGTAAACAGCTGCTCCCTGTTTTTGATAAGCCTATGATCTATTATCCTCTATCTGTGCTTATGTATGCACAAATAAGAGAGATCCTCATTATTTCTACCCCTGAAGATCTGCCCCGATTTGAGAATCTCTTTGGAGATGGGCACCATCTTGGCTTAAACATCACTTATGCTGCTCAAGTAAAACCTGAAGGGATTGCACAAGCCTTTTTAGTTGGAAAGGATTTTATAGGCAATGATACCGTTGCCCTAATTTTAGGAGATAATATCTTCTACGGCCATAACCTGCCTGAGCTTGTTCACGATTGTCATCAACTCCAAGAAGGGGGGATTGTTTTTGGATACGAAGTAAAAGACCCCCAAAGATATGGAGTTGTTGAGTTTGATGAGCAGATGAAAGTAAAATCGATTGTAGAAAAACCCTTAGTTCCCAAAAGCAATTATGCAGTTACAGGTCTCTATTTTTACGACAATCAAGTAGTGGATATTGCAGCTGGTTTAAAACCCTCTCCACGAGGTGAGTTAGAAATCACCGATGTAAATATGGAATATCTTAAACGGGGCAATCTCTCCTTACGAACACTCAGCAGAGGATTTGCTTGGCTCGACACAGGAACACATGACGCTCTCCAAAAAGCCTCTTCTTACGTCCAAACAATCCAAGAAAGACAGGGAATCAAAATCGCCTGCATCGAAGAGATCGCCTACCAAATGGGCTTTATTGATTCGGAACAGCTAGAGCGCTTTGCTTCCCTCTATGCCAACACCGAATACGGCTCCTACCTCAAAACCATCGCGCGAATAGAAATAAGATCCTAGTTTGCAAGCGCGATCAATATATTTGTTCTTTCAATAAAGTTTTTCCTGTGTTACTCAGGAAAATTACAGTGGAGGATATATGAAGCCGATTTATCTGTTGTTAGGTTGTGCGTTGTTTTCTTTTGGAATGGTGTCTGCTCAAGATGATAACGATGATGATGATGCAGAGTATGAAGTTAGCCCAGGATATGAGGATGAGGATAGTGTGATTTGGGTAGGTCCAGGTTGGTATTCAGGGTTTTGGTTTGATGATGAAGATAGCTATAATGGCTGGAATGGCAATCGCCATAGAGATGATCATGATCATAACCACGATCACCATCGTGACGGAGGTCATGGTCACGGCGGCGGACATGGTGGTGGCCACGGAGGCGGACATCATTAATTTACCATACACCTATTCTGCGTAAGGTGAGTTATAACCTGAGTTTTGGGTTAAAGTAAGATTCTAGTTTGCGAGCGCAGCTCGCTTTGGAGTGCGGCAACTTGTTGCCGCTTTTCTCTTCCTCTATTTTCGCCGATGATCGGACGTAATCACCTGAGTTTTGGGTTTAATTCGCTCAGGATTAAACCCAAAACTCAGGTTTATATGATTTCTTTTGGCGTCTTCGCGATTTTTGCGTCTTTGCGTTACTCTTTGAAGATTTTGGTGACAGCTGCGTTAGCTGTTATGTTGTTGTTTTTAGCGTAATGGATTGCTCTGCTTTTTTGCTCAGGGCTAAATCTATAGAATTTTAAGCGGTTAGGGGAGCTTAAAGAAGAGGCAAATGTTGTCTCTTCTTTTTTCGAGACGATTGGATTGCAGCTCAGTTCTTCTTTTTTAGGAGTTTGTCTTTGCCAAGCTATGAGATCGCTGCACATGAGTGCAGCGATGCTGAGTAGAACAACAGATGTTCTTTTCACATTGTGCTCCCGGCAATGCCGACGATTCCTAAAATAATTAAGTAGATAGCTACAATGTAATTTAAAATTGTTGGGAATATTAAAACTAATATTCCTGCGATGAGAGAAATTACAGGGTATAATAACGGGTGAAATACGTACATAAGGGTACCTCCATATCGTCCCTATAACGTAATACCCTTATTATGTAAAATAATATTTTTAATTCTATCTTTGCCAAGTGATATTGTTTACCTCAAGCGGAACACAAGCATCTTCCAAGTTTGGAACAATGCGAGGAGTGTAATTCTCTTTGGGGTACTTAGCTGGCACTGTTACCTTAAAGATATACATGCCTGGCGTTCCTGGAAGTTGGTTTGTCCTATTCATCGCTATAGCGCCTTCCGGGGAATAAAGCTCGAGCTTTAGGAGTGAGGGATCAAGGTCATCAAGGTATGCTTGGATTTCAAAATGATGCTCCTCTTTTATTGTTTCTCCTTTAATTTCTCCAAAACGGAGTTGAGCCCAATTGGAGCTAAGTAAGCGTCTATTTTCAATGAGTTTTTTTGCAAGAGCTCCATTATTTGCAGTCCGTTTTAAAAACCTATCACATGCAGGTAGATAGTGGTTTTCAGCATATTCTCGTACAGCCCGATCTGCAGAATAGTGGGGAGAGAGTCTTGCCATGCTCTCTCTTACTTTTGCTATCCAGCCAGTGGGAATCCCGTCTTTATCCCGGGTATAAAATTCAGGAACAACTTTTTGTTCAAGAAGGTCATACAGCGCGTGTGCTTCTTGAGCGTCCCATGCAAGATCTTCCCCATGTTCTTGTCCATCGCCGAGTGCCCAACCAACTTCAGGGCAATAAGCTTCTGCCCACCATCCATCGAGTTCTGAAAGATTTAAGCCACCATTTCCAAGTACTTTCATCCCGCTCGTTCCACAAGCTTCCCAAGGTCTTCTTGGCGTGTTAATCCAAAGATCTACTCCTGAAACGAGGTTTTGTGTGACAAGCATGTCGTAGTCGCTTAAAAAAATCACGTGAGCTCGAACTTCGGGTTTAGACCAGATGAATTGTACCCATTCTTGGATCATTGCCTGGCCCGGCTTATCAGCAGGGTGAGCCTTTCCAGAAATCATCAATTGTACGGGTCTTTGAGGATTTGTTAAAATACGCAATAAACGCTCTTTATCATGCAAGAGCATATTTGGTCTTTTGTAAGTTGCAAACCGCCTTGCAAAGCCAAGAGTCAGTGTATTCGGATCAAAGACATGTTTGGCTATTTCAATTCGCTCAGGATCTTCATTTCGAGCTTCCATCATTTTAACGAGTCTAGTGCGCGCGTAGTCAATGAGCTCTTTTCTCCCTTCATTTCTCATTTTCCAGATTCTTGCATCGGGAACCTTTCTAAAATCATTTTCTAAAGATTCTGTGCCCATGAATCTACAAGTTCCACAGAATTCTTTCCAAAGCTGACTCGAATTGATACTATTCCAGCTGGGCATGTGGACTCCATTTGTGACATATCCAATAGGAACCTCTTCTTCAGGCCAACGGGGAAAAAGGGAATCAAAAATCTTTCTGCTGACTTTTCCATGCAATTTGCTAACGGCATTAATCCCTCCACTTCCCCGAATAGCTAAATAGGCCATATTAAAATTTTCAGAGTGGTCATTAGGGTTTAATCTGCCTAACGCTAGTAAATCTCTTAATTCAAGTCCAAGCTGCTCTTTTGAATATTTGCCCAAATACTGTTCAATCATCATAGGTGTAAAAAGATCAAAACCGGCAGGAACAGCTGTGTGCGTAGTAAATAGGTTCCCAGGTCTAAGAGCATTCAACGCTACTTCAAAAGAGGTGTTTGTCTCTTTCATAAAAATTCTGCATCGCTCCAAAATAGCAAACGCTGCGTGCCCCTCATTTAAGTGGCATACTTGAGGTCTCATGTCTAAGGCTTCGAGAAGACGGATCCCTCCAAGCCCCAGAATTAACTCTTGTTTTATGCGTAGATCTTTATCTCCCCCGTAGAGCTCACTTGTGATCCCTCGATGAACTGGAAGGTTTATAGCATCATTGCTATCTAGTAAGAAAAGCCTTACTTTTCCTACTTTCACTTCCCACGCTCTGAGCCAAACAGACCAACCAGGGAGACGCACCTCAAGCCTCAACCACTCTCCATTTGCTTTTCTTAAAGGAGTGATAGGCAATTGACCTGGGTCGTTATAAGGATAAAGAGCATGCTGCGCACCTTCTTTATCAATCGATTGACGGAAGTATCCTTGTTGGTAAAGAAGCCCAATGCCAATAACTGGTAGGCCTAAGTCGCTCGCAGCTTTAAGTTGATCGCCTGCGACATTACCAAGACCACCGGAATAAATAGGTAGCGCTTCACTTAGCATAAATTCCATGCTGAAATAAGCGACGCATGACAAAGGGGATTTAGGGTATTTTTTCTGAAACCAAGAAGGGGAGTTTGTTTCTTCTCTATTAGCTTTTAGTAGGTCATCAACAAAATTACGGAATTCTTTGTCAGCCAGAGCTTTTTCTAGTTTTTCTCTTGATACAGATTGTAGAATGATCCAGGCATTGCGAGACAGGTTCCATAGTTCTGGATCGAGTGTTTGCCACACTTTTTTTGCTGCATGATTTTGATTCCACATCCAGATAAAATCTAATGCGAGCTCTTCTAGTTCAGCATAACCTTCAATGTCTTCCCTTCTATAAACATTCAGTCTCTTCATACTATTTCTCCCAAAATTCTTTTTATACCGAAAAGGTTAGAAAGAAAGAAGAAGAAAAAGAGCTTTAGCTTAGGTTAGCTGCAGCAGCAGCTGCTGCTTTTCGTTTAAGCGCCTCTTCCCGTCTTGTACGGTAGAGAATATAGAGATTACTTCCCACAATTACGCTAGCACCAACGATGGTGAAAGTATCAGGAGATTTATGCCACCAGACAAAATCAAGGGCAACTACCCAAAAGAAGGAAGAATAGTCGATAGGCGCAAGAGTGGATCCTTGAGCAAAGCGGAGTGATTGAGCGATGCAATATTGACCCATTGCAGTGATCGATCCTACGATAGCAAACAGTCCCCAGTGTACCCAGGGCATCTCTTTCCATGTCATAATTAAGAAAGGAAAAGTGACAAGGATCGTGAGGATATTTGGATAAATGGCAATAGCCAAACTGTGTTCTGTCTCTGCAAGACGGCGCATGAGGATTTTGTTAAGTGCACCTAAAAAAGTTCCACAAAGTACGATAATTGCTGCCATTTCAAACACAGTTGAACCTGGGCGCATAGCAATGGCAACTCCCACCATTCCCACAGCAACCGCCATCCATTTTTCTCTGCTAACAGGTTCTTTAAGCATGATAGCGCTTAGCAAAATCATAAAGAAAGGGGAGGTATAACTTAAAGTGTAAATTGTCGTAAGTGATCCTACGGAAAACGCATACATGAAAGCATACGTATAAATTAAATTTACTCCGAGGCGAAAAAAATGTTTTTTAGGATGTTTTGTTCCTAACACTGCTCTTGGCCCACCTTGAAAATAGGTCGCAATCAACAAGGGCGCAAGTCTAGTAATTGCTCTTAAAAAGGTTGTTTGTTGGATGGAATAGGTTCCCATGAGGTGTTTGACAAACGCATCAGAAAAAGGATAGAGTGCAAGCCCGATAATCATCAGCAACACGCCCATGACTGCCCGATTTTGCAACTTTCGGTCTGCGTCTACAACATTTGACATAATTCCTCCAATAAAGGCTCCAAGATTATCTTACCTCTCAATTTTGTTGCAAACCTAATTTACTCTGTCTGTATTTGGTTGTGGCCCTGCAAGGACTTGAGTTCGATTGTATGCAGAGAATGTCCTTATGGGAAAGGGACCTGGCTCAAACCTAAAAGGAAGAGGGAGTACTGGAATGGTTCTCCTGGCAACGCTAATGATTCTGGCATTTCTAGGAGAAGCAGAAGGAGGCGCGCTTAAGTTATGAAAACGTCGAGGGTGATGCAAAGAGAAAAATTGGGGGCGCTGTGTAGTAGTGTTATAATGAACGGGTTCTGTAGGCACCGTTATCTCCTGAGTTTAGTTTCTTGCCATTTCTATTTTCAATGTAGTCTCTAAGGATTTTTGCATGATCAAAAGCGAGTTCTCTCCAAGGGATTTCTTCAAGCTTTACGATGAAAACTCTTGTAGCTTCACTGTTGACCTCTGGAGGAGAATAAGCTTTTGCTATATGGACTGCTTCTACACAGTGTTGTTTTGGATCTCGAAAAGGATCTGAATAAACATAGAATTGCTTTAGATCAAAAAGGATGAGGTTGAGCTCTTCTAGCATTTGTCGTCTAGCGGCATTTTCTATAGATTCATTGTATTCCACTTTTCCAATAGGAATCGCCTTTCCTTTGTAACTCTTTGGCCGCTCAACTAAAACGATCCCTAAAAACATATTCTGATCGTACACTTCAATAATTGCAGAAGAGTTGAGAACAGTAGTCAACGCTGGTTTAGCAAACGCGCTGCTGCAAGCGATCACAAAAAATAAGATGCATTTTTTGAACATATGAAGAGCTCCTTTTCGTAAGTACAACTAGATATATACAAGATGGTAAAATTAAGACCGAGAGAAAAATAAAGTACGTTGCTTCCAAGCTTCGCCTAGTGCATAACCTATGAAGGATAAAAGTACGCTTGCGATTTCTTTCGGAATAGGAAGTTCCACCATTTTGAATAAGCAAAATCCTGTAGCTCCAAACAAGATAGATAAAAGTGCGGAAAGATAAGTTCCATTTTTTCTAAACAAAGCCATCACGATAGGCACAAACAAACAGCTCACTGATAAGTCGTAGCTCTGAATCATTAAATCTAAGATATTATTAAAGAAAAACGCAAAGAAGATAGCTCCTATTGCTATTGCCCCAGTGGTTGTTTTGCTAAACCTTATCTTAAAGTCCATCGTCAGATTTGAACTGATAGCGCTAATGAGGGATGTTGCAGTTGATATAATTGCAGCAAGTACAGCGCATCCCATGCCAGCTGTTAACCAAGGCCCCATCGTTTTTCCTGAAGCGATCATAAGAACACTTGCACCTTGAGGAATTTCAAGATTCAGACTTCTTGCAAGAACTCCAAAAAATACAGGCACTGTGCAAATGATCATCATGCTTACCCCTGCCCAAAAAGCTGCCTTGGAAACTGTCTTAGGACATTTTCCTGCAAAGCATCTTTGCCCCATATCTTGTTCAATAACCATAAACATAAGAGGCATCAGAAGCCATCCCCAAAATTTCGAAGTGGAATCTGCAACTGCTTGCATTTGTGGAAAGTCAAATTGGGGAGCCGTAAAGGCAAAAGATAGCAAGAATATACAAACAAAAAATGTTGCCTGTGCGATGTCTGTTGAGATCACCGCCTTAAGCCCTCCCTGAACGGTATAAAGGATCACAATGCCCCAGAAAATAATAAATAGAGGCGTTGAGGTAAATCCCAAGCTTATGAGAAATTTACTTGAAGCAATGATCTGCGCAACCAAGATCATGAACAACGAGACAATCGATAAAACTGAGGCAATATGCTTCAAGCTTTTCGAGCCGTAAACAATTTCTAATACTTGTGCGACTGTTGAGACAGGAAACTGCGCCAACTTTTTCCCGATTCCCGATCCCAATAAGATAAGCCCAAGAGCCCCTCCCAAAGGATAAAATAAAACAGTCCACCCAAATCTATAGGCTTCTTCGGCAGCTCCACATACGTAGCCACCTCCCACTTGCGTTGCGAGAAAGGTCATCATCAAAGGAAAGAATTTTACATTTTTCCCTGCTAAAAAATACTCTTCTTGTGTTTCTAAGTTTTTCGAAGCTCTTTTGCCGATATACCAATAAAAGATCTGCAAGGCAAACATGAGGGGAATAAAGATGGATAAATTCATAGATTAACTCGCGCGCCTATTGCACATAGAAAATAAACACTCAAGGATAGCTAATCTTTCCGCAATTTTTAAAGCGAGATAAAGACCATAAAAAGTGGCAAATGTTGTTTCAGCTGTAAATGCTAGTGCATCTGCCTTGTTATTTGGGGTGTCTTCGCACATATGATGTTCATTTGCGCTATAAAGGCCAAAAACCGCACTTAGCCCCAGAGCCGCACAGCCAAAACCTGCAAGGCCAATCTGCCACATGTAGGCATTTTGCACAGCAAACCTCGATGTGAGATATCCCAAGCCCACACAGCCCACAACTAATAGAGAAATAACCATTGCCACCAACGCCATCTTCCAAAGAGGAGCAGTGATAGCGGCTTTAGCTTCATTTAAATCAGAATAAACATGGCCTTCTGCTGGAGGTGCGCTAGGTGCGGTTGCTGAGTAAAGAGGGGGAGTATAGGGAGGTGGAGGGACGTCAGGGTATTCCTTCTCGTTTCTTATCCCCTGAATAGGACCTACACCTGCAGCTGCTGCCATAATCCTCTCCTTTTGCCAGAGGATTATACACTTCTAATAAATTTCTGCACAACCTGTAAGGTTTTCTCTATCTTGACAAATATAATTTTTATAAATATTTTGCAAATTTTTACTTTGCGAAAAAATAACTATGCTGTCTATGTCAAAAACATGTGAATTGGATAACATTACCGTAAAAGAAGCAATTGCTGATTGGTTATTAACCCTAAGTCCACAAACAGAGCTCAGCTATCGATCAGGAATGAGTAAAATGATTGAGCATAAATGGATCTATCCTCTTTTTACCCTTAAGCAATTTGCCCTAATCAATCACAATAGCATTATTGATAACATCAAACTTTTCCAAGATTGGGCAGAAAATACCCGGCAAGCACGTGCGGCCTGTTATATTTCATTTACCGGATTTTTAAGTAGACGTTTTGAAGGAGTTATAAAAAAGGGGATTCCAAATAAAGAAGGGAACGCAAAAACATTCTTCAGGGTATATGAGAAAGTGAAAACTTATGCTATGACCCAAACTCAGTGGATCCTCTTTTTCAAAGAACTAGAAAAAATTAACCCTCGCGACTCTTTAATTGGCAAAGTGATCCTTCAGGGAGCAAAAAGAGCAAACGAGGCATTATCATTGCAAGTAGATCAAATTAATTGGGACCTCTGTGAAATTACATTTCTCCAATCAAAAATGAGGCGCCTAAAAAAAGAGACTGTGATTACCTACCCAGAGAGCATCATGAAAAAGCTTAAAGAATACATCGGAGACAGAACCGGACAAGTATTTATAACCAAATCTGGCAGGCGAGTCATCATCAGTCAACTAGCTGCAACATTTGCAAAAGCTGGAAAAGCCGCAGGCATTCCCTTCCGAGTTTCTCCCCACGTTTTAAGAGCTTCAGCGATCACATACTTTAAACAACAAGGATTTCAAGACAGTGACATCATGCGAGTCACAGGTCATTCCTCATCAGAAATGATCTATGCCT
>JABDHB010000018.1 GCA_013285775.1 Chlamydiota bacterium
AGATTTTTCTTATCCTCTTCCTGATAAAGAATTTGATGAGAATCAGCCGCGCGCCGTTTGGATTAATCATAGCACCTACCTCATCGAAATCAATGGGGTAAGCATATTAACCGATCCTATTTGGAGTAAAAGGTGCTCTCCTCTGAGTTTCTATGGTCCAAAAAGACGCCACCGGGCTCCTCTTGAGATAGGAGACTTGCCTGAGATCGATATTGTCCTCATAAGCCATAACCATTACGACCATCTAGATAAAGGGACTGTTTTAGAGCTTCACAGACGTTTTAACGATATTTTATGGCTCGTTCCAAAGGGAGTGAAAAAATGGTTTCTTAAATTAGGGATCACCCATGTTCAGGAACTTGGATGGTGGGAAGATATTGACGTGCCAGCCTTTAATTTAAGAGCCACAGCTGTACCCACACAACACTTTTCTGGAAGGCATCCTTTTGATGTGAATAGAACATTATGGGTGGGTTGGGTTGTAGAGTTTTTCACAGACAGAAAACACCATAAACGTCTCTACTTTGTAGGCGATACTGGATACAATCCATTTGATTTTAAGAAAATTGGTGAGCGGTTTGGCCACATGGATTTGAGCCTCATTCCAATTGGAACCTATGTGCCACGGAAATTTATGTCTCCTGTGCATATTGAACCCAAAAATGCTGTGCGGATCCATAAAGAAGTAGGGTCTAAACTCAGTCTTGGGATGCACTGGAAAACGTTCAACCTCTCTGATGAACCATTCCATCAGCCCCCTTGGGACCTTTTCCATTGCCTCGAGCATGACGGGATCGATCCTTTAACTTTCCTCGCTGTAGAACCTGGGTACGAAGTCAATTGGTAACTATTTTAAGCTAAAGATTTTCAGGTTTAAAAGGGAATAATTTCTAGGGGTGTATAGTAAAACAGTTAGAAGCGCTCATCGATCTTCGAGCTTGTCTAGCTTTTATTCAACGCAGAGCGAAAAAAAGGTGCAAAAGACGCAAAGGACAAAATCCGCTGACTATCTTCAGACGGCAGAGCTCAGAACTTACGTTCCATTGCTCTTTTGCCGCCTGAAAATAGTCAGCGGATTTTGTCCTTCTGTTGAAGAAAGAAAAAAGAACACTCATAACCTGAGTTTTGAGTTAAACTAAGATTCTAGTTTGCGAGCGCAGGCGAGCTTTGGAGTGCGCAAATTTATTTGCGCTTTTTTTCAAGGCGATTTATCGCCGCGGGCTTGTACATCGATAAATCGATGTAGAGAAAAGCGCAAATAAATTTGCGCACTCCAAAAAGCTCGCTTACGCTCGCTTCATTAAAACCCAAAACTCAGGTTCATAAGTTTATCTAGGAACAACTTGAAAGCAACCTTTTGCATTCCTTCCAATAAACAAACAAAATATTGCTCTGAGCAAAGCGAAGAGCAATATTTTGCTTTGCGTCTTTGCACCTTTTCTTCGCTCTGCGTTGAATAAAAGCTAGACAGGTTTGCGCGTAAATAAGCTTCCAACTGTATCTTAATCGCGAAGCGGTAATTAAATCGCGTAAGCGATGACAGTTGTTAGCCGTGGTGTGACGAACGAATGTGAGGAACCTACGGAGAAGATCCACCCATCTCATCCGAGCCAGGAACTGGCGCCGCTATTTTGGATAATTCTTCCTTAACCCACGTTTTGTATTCATCTATAAGTATATCCTTGAAGCCGGTTAGTTCGTCCTTATGTTTGTCCCGAGCAATTTCTTTGTTCACTCTTCTGAAGTCTCTCTCAAGGCGTGGAAGTGTACCGAAATTTATCTTATTGCGCTGGTCTGTTAGCCTCATGCGAACTTGCTGGGCTTGTCCAAGTTTTTCTCGAAGAGTCCGCTCATCTTTAGGAATTTCAAGAGTTTCTCTTAGAGGGTCGGATCCTCCTTGTAGCGCTGCATATGCGTCTTGGTACTCGCATTCTGCTTCCTGGAGTGGCTGGCTTAGTTCGGCTCTTCGTGTGATTGCGGCATTGTATTCCTGTTGAATTTGAATGAGTCGTGGTTCAGTTGGTACTTTGGTCGCCTCTGGGCCTAAAAAATCAGAGACGTTAAACGTATCATCTTTAGTCAGAAGTTGTGCACGACGCTCATATTCATTATGAAGTGTTATTATTTTAGCTTTTTCTTTATTGGTGATTACCCCAAGGTTCACTAACTCATTAAGATCATATTGTTTCCTAAGAACGACAAAATCGTATCGATCTGTATAAACGTTAAATGCAGGGATGAGAACCTCTTTTCCGGGAGGCCCCCCGAGCTTCGCATAAAGGGTGCTAAAAGAGTACTCAGAGAAAGTCTGTTCAGCCGTTGCTGGTTGAGAAGCAGCTGGAGTTACCTGTGGAATAGAAGCGGCTGGGGAAGCAGCTTGAGTTGCCTTAGGAGTAGAAGCAGCTGGGGAAGCAGCTTGAGTTGCCTTAGGAGTAGAAGCAGCTGGGGAAGCAGGTGTTGTAGTGGGAACGGCAACAGGGGAGCGGTAGCCCCAAATGAGGGAGGCGATGGAAAGGGCGAGGGGAGCGATGGCCACCAGGCCTACGGTCCAGGGGGTGATGATTTTTATGCCGGCAAGGGTAGCAACGGTTGCTGCACTGGCAAGAAAAAAGAAGGCAAGAGCGTACTTGAGGGTCTTTTTCGTGCTATCGCTAAGACATGGGGTCTCAGAAATGTTTGTGTGGCTTTGTGCTTGAACTGGACTTAATGGGTTTGCTCCTGACATGAATTCTCCTCAATTTTTTAATCAATAATAGCATTTTTTATTATTAATGCAAATGAAAGAGAAAATGTTAATGGCGTAATTAAATATTTAATTGGTGGGTTCGGCGCCAAGGACTTGGGAGTAGATTTTGGCGGTTCTGGGAGGGGTTTTGTTTTTAATGGGAACAGTCATGCTAGAGCCTCCAGAGATTTTTTGAGAGATGAAAACCCGCTGTTTGTCTATGACGGCGTGTTTGGAGTCGACGAAGGTGAGGAGGATTTCGATGTTGCGGATGGGGATGTTGCTGAGATTATCGATGTTAAGATAGATCTCCCCACGGCTATTTTGTGAGGTGCGTATTTTAATGAATTTATCGTAGTTAATCTCTTGTTTTGCAGAGCCTGCTTGGCTAGCAATTTGGAAGTGCTTTTGCGCAGCAGCTCCGTTGCCTAGTTTCATTTCTATTTGTCCGAGCGCATTTTCAGCTTCTTGAGAAGGGAGAAGGGCAGTACTTTTTTCTAAATCTTGTTTTGCAGCCTGAATTTGTCCAAGTTTTTGTTCTGCAAGTCCTTTTTGGAGGTAGAAGTCAAAGTAATTGCCATCGAGCTGAACTGCTTTAGTAAAATTCACAAGTGCTTCCTCGAAATTTCTGTCTTTAGCAAGCGCTTTCCCTTTTAAGTTGTAGAGCTGAGGCTCTCCGGGCTCTATGGCAATCCCTTTGTCTGCGTAGCTTATAGCGCTTGTTACGTTGCCATTCATAAGAGCTTGATACCCTTGATCGAGGTCTTTATAGGCATCGACAGAGTTTTTTAAGGGTGCCATGGCGATTTGGTATTCTGTAACGCCCATAAAACCACCTGATGGATATCCAGCGACTGTTTTTTCATTTGCTTGGATCCGCTCTTCAGAAGGGGGGTGAGTAGAAAACAGAGCAGAGAACCAACTAGCTCTTCCTCCTTTAGATAATTTCAGAAACAGTTTTTGCAATTCTACGGCAGCCTGTGGATCATAGCCGGCTGCAACCATATATTTAATTCCGTACTTGTCTGCTTCTAGCTCTGCATTTCTACTAAATTTCAAGGTTCCAAGGGTGGCTCCAACGGCTGCTCCTGCAAGTGCCACATCTTCATATTTTTTCCCTTTTAAAATTTGGGATAGGCCAATGAGTCCTGCGCTCATCAATACAGAGCGCTCCATTGCCTGGGCACTGTGTCTAGCTGCACTATGGACAATCTCATGAGAGAGTACCGCTGCAAGTTCTGCTTCACTATTGAGTTCTAAAAGGAGTCCTCTGTAGATGGCGATTTTTCCTCCTGGAAGAGCCCATGCATTTGGCACCGAGTTATTGAGAACAACAAATTCGAAAGGAAGGTTTGGTCTATCGCTTACGGCAGCCAGTTTTTCACCCACTTTTTCCACATACTCTTGGATGCTTTTTTCTGCTGTGTAAGTTCCTCCTTGTGCTTGCTGCATGAGTGCGTAGTGGCTCTCTCCAAGGTTGATCTCTGTGGATTCAGAAATAAAATGGATCTCCTTTTTCCCTGTCACAGGATTTCTCGAACATGCTGTGAGAATCAAAAAGCAGAAGATAAACGCAAAGACGCAAAAGCGCGAAGACGCAAAAAGAATCAATAATTTATAAGAATTTTTGCGTTTATCCATTTTATTTCTTTTGTTTTGCAATTTTTGTTTTGCGTTTTGCATTTCCTAATCTTTGGATGACGCCGACGACGCTATCGGGATTCAGGGAGATCGAGTCTATACCGCAATCTACTAAAAACTCGGCAAATCCCTCGTAGTCGCTTGGCGCCTGGCCGCAGATCCCTACTTTTCGTTTATGCTTATGCGCTTTTTTGATCAGATCTGCAATGAGTATTTTAACGGCATTATTTCTTTCATCAAAGAGGTGAGCAAGGGTGCCTGAATCTCTATCAACACCTAATGTCAGCTGGGTCAGGTCATTTGAGCCAATCGAAAACCCATCGAAGATTTTACTAAATTGTTCGGCCAAAATGATGTTTGAGGGGATTTCTGCCATCATATAAATTTGAAGCCCATTTTGCCCCCGTTTAAGACCATTTTCTGCGCAAACTTCGAGAACTCGTTCCCCTTCTTCGACTGTTCTACAAAAAGGGATCATCATGATGATGTTTTTCATCCCCATCTCTTTACGTGCGCGTTTAATAGCCTGACATTCTAAGGCAAACCCTTCTTCATAACGGGGATCGTAATATCTTGAGGCTCCTCTAAATCCGAGCATTGGGTTTTCTTCTTTTGGCTCAAACTGGGCGCCTCCAATGAGCTCTGCGTATTCATTTGTTTTAAAGTCGCTCATACGCACAATCACGGGGTGAGGGTATTGAGCGGCAGCGATTTTTGCGATCCCAATGCTGAGTTTTTCGATAAAATACTCTTTTTTATCTTTATATCCTTTTGTGAGTTCCGCGATCTTTTTTTTGTCGTTTTTTACTTTATCGAAGTGAACCAACGCCATAGGATGGATCTTGATGATGTTGTTAATGATGAATTCCATTCTTGCAAGGCCGATCCCTTGGCAGGGAAGCCTCCACCAGCGGAAAGCTTCATCGGGGCCAGAAATATTCATCATGATCTGCGTTTTGATCTTGGGAAGTTTTGTCAGGTCGATCTTTTTTTGGACAAAGGGGATTTTCCCTTCATAAACAAACCCTTTATCTCCCTCTGCACAAGATAGAGTCACTTCTTGGTGGGGTTTTAGGATTTTTGTTCCTTGTTCTGTTCCAACGATTGCTGGAATTCCCAGTTCTCTGCTTACAATTGCCGCGTGAGAGGTTCTCCCTCCATGGTCGGTGACAATTCCAGCAGCTCTTTTCATGATAGGAACCCAATCAGGTGAGGTGATGCTGGTTACAAGAATAGAGCCATCCTCAAATTTTCCAATCTCATGAACGTCTTTGATCACCTGGACTTTTGCTGTGACAATCTGCTCTCCAATGGCAAGTCCATCTAGGAGCTTTTTCCCTTTTTCCTTGAGCTCATAAGTAGTAAATTTTTGTTCTGTTTTTCTTGATTGGACTGTTTCAGGTCTTGCTTGAACGATAGATAGCTTGCCTGTCTTCCCATCTTTTGCCCACTCGATGTCCATAGGCTTTTTGTAGTGTTTTTCAATTTTTACTGCCCAAGAAGCAAGAAGTTTGATCTCTTTTTCATTTAGGACATAGGAACTACGTTCTTTTTCTGTAGTAGGGATGTTTTTGGTCCCTTCTTTTGCGTAAATCATTTTTCTTGATTTATTGCCAAGGGTCTTTCCTACAATGGTCATTAAGGGTTTAAAAACGATATATTCATCGGGGGTCACAGCTCCTTGGACGACATTTTCTCCAAGGCCCCAAGCTCCATTGATCACCACAACATTTGGAAAGCCTGTTTCAGTGTCGATTGTGAACATCACTCCAGCACAAGCTAAATCTGAGCGGACCATTTTCTGTACCCCAATAGAAAGGGCGATTTTTAGATGGTCGAATTTTTTTGTTTCTCGGTAGTAGATCGCTCTGTCTGTAAAGAGGGAAGCAAAACATTTGAGACACGCATGAAGTACATTTTTTTCTCCGTGCACGTTGAGATAGGTCTCTTGTTGTCCCGCAAAGCTGGCATCTGGCAAATCTTCAGCAGTAGCGCTGCTTCTTACAGCTACATCTCCACCAAGCGTTTTATAAGCCTGATTAATTGCTTGCCTAAAAGCCTCAGAAAATTTTGCAGATAAAATGGCTTTTCGAATGGCTTTTCCAACTTCAGCAAGAGGTTTATTTTTTCTATATAGAGCAATTTCCTCTTTGATAAGTTTATGGAGATCATTTGTTTTGATAAACTCTTGATAGGCAAAAGAGGTGGTAGCAAAGCCGTTTGGAACATTGATTCTTACAGCGATCATTTCTCCAAGCGAAGCATTCTTTCCCCCAACCGAGGGAATATCTTTGATCCTAAGATCTTCAAACCATCGGATGTATTCACTTTGCCATTTCATCTATGATTGCTATAATTTTTTCGTGAAATTGATTAGGTGGTATAAGCGCATAGGCGTTTGCAACCCTCTCTTTGGTTTCGGGATCAGTAAGATACCGTCTTAACAGCCTGGGAAGTTCATTAAATCCTCTTATACGATCTCCAATTTGCAAACTTTGCAGCATGGCGATGTTTGCTTTTTCCCAATAAAGGATGGAAGAGGTGGCATCGGCAAGGATAGGGAGGCGCATAGAAATCGCCTCATTAATCGTTCCAGGTCCTGGCTTGGAAATAAGAAGATCAGAAAGAGACATCAAATCTGCAACTTTATCTGTAAAACCCATGATGGTCACAGATTTTAGAGGAACTTTTGCCACTTCTTCTTTGAGAGCTTCATTCCTTCCACAGCAAACAATCAGGTGAATAGGCAGATCTCTAATACCTGCAATTTTTCTTGCATACTGAAGGGCATTTTTTCCGCCGGCGCCACCCATCATGAGAAGGACTACATATTTATCAAGAGGGATGTTGTAGGCTTTTTTTAGTTCTTCTTTATCTTTTGCCTCTAAAAAATCCTGTCTTAGGGGAAGGCCAATAGGTTCAATGTGATGTTCAGAAATTCCCTTTGAAAGAAGCCTCCCTTTTCCGTGAAATTCCTCTGATCCAACTGTGACCCTAAAGTTAGGATGGTTCATATTTTCCATTCCTAAAACGTAGTTTTTTAGATCGAAATCTACAGGAACAAGGAGATAGGGGATGTCGTTTTTCTTAGCAACCTTACTTGCGGGGAGATTAATATAAGGGATAAGGGAAAGAATGAGATCCGGTTTATCTTCATCGATATGTTTTTGGATAATTCTCTCGGCTTTTCCAAATTTTGTTTTTACAACAGTAGGAGCTAGATAATGGACAGCAAAGTTCATCGAACGGATCCATCCGTTTCCAAGAACAGAGTTATACATATCTTCTACAGCCATGAGTCCAAAGAATCGAATTTCATTGATTGGATGTACAACCTTTAAGGTATAATCTTTTTCAAGTAGTGTCTGCATAGTTTTTGCAGCTGCAGTGTGTGCGTACCCTCCCTGACAGGAAAGAACGAGGATTTTTGTTTTTTCTTCTGCGAGCAAAGGCAGAATACCACATAAGAGTAGAAAAAATAATCGGTGCATATTCCGGATTTAACAACATTTCTAAAATCGAGGCAAGATGAATTATCAAGCGCTTATTTTTGACTTAGACGATACCCTCATCGATTTTGGCAAAGGGATGGAGAATTGCTTAGGAAAACTTCATGCCCAGTTTTTTTTCACTCATCCTGTTAAAGAATATAAAGAGGTATTTAAAAAGATCAATGACGCTCTTTGGGAGCTTGTTGATAAAGAAAAAATTCGGCCTCAAGATGTAAAAATAGAGCGTTTCAGGCAATTGGTAGAGCATCTTTCTCTTGATCTGGATTATGCATTAATCGCAGAAGTTTATGAAGAGATGCTGGGGCAACAAGCCCACTGGTTTCCAGGCGTTAAAGAAACGCTGATCCATTTCAAAAAAACCCATAAGATAGGAGTGATCACCAACGGATTTGGAAGTGTGCAGAAAAAGAAATATCAGTTAATGGGGATCGAGAAAATTTGCTCTTCTTTTATCATTTCAGAGCATGCAGGTGTTGCCAAACCCAATAAAGTGATTTTTGATATGGCCCTCAAAGAATTAGACGTAGGCCCATCGCATGCCTTAATGGTAGGAGACAGATTAGAAAGCGATTACCAAGGAGCTCTGAATGCAGGCCTAGATTTTTGCTGGGTCAACCCTCAAAAAAAACCTCTTCCCGCTCAGTTCCCTGAACCTAAGTATATCGTCTCCTCCGTTGCCGATCTAAAAACGTTTTTTCTTTTTTGATTTTTCTTTCTTCATTGCGAAGCAATTTTGGAGTGCGCAAATTTATTTGCGCTTTTCTTCACATCGATTTATCGATGTGGGCTTGCAGACGAAAAGCTTGGTTCATCGATGAATCGATGAAGAGAAAAGCGCAAATAAATTTGCGCACTCCAAAAGCTCGCTACTGCTCGCTAGGGAAGGCTTTTTTCCTCTTCAGTTCAGCGTTCATCATTCATAGTTCATCGTTCAAAAGATTGCCCAAGATAGGACTCGAACCTACACACCTCGCGGCACCAGAACCTAAATCTGGCATGCGGGTAATTGCTGAAACTCGCTACGCTCGTAACAGAATTGTCGCACACCAGATTTGAACCATGAAAATTGCCCAAGATAGGACTCGAACCTACACACCTCGCGGCACCAGAACCTAAATCTGGCGTGTCTACCAATTTCACCACTTGGGCGGGACATGGCAGACACTGTATTAGGTTTAAAGATTAGAGTCAAGCGTTGGGGTAGGCGAAATGGGTGGAAACGAGGTTGTCGATGGCTTGTTTCATAGGGGGATTGACGTCGGGAAGGGTATGAGCGACTTTGGCTGCCCAGATAAAGTAGGTGTCTATTCGCTCTTGGCTCCACCCAGCTGGGGGTGTTTTTGATAAATCTCTGAGATTATAGAGGGTGTCAGAGAGTTTAATGAGGGCAGCTCCTTCTGATGCTTTGGGAGCGTTTGCAATCTGTAAGCGGTTTCTTTCTGCCTTAGGAAGAGAACTATCCTCTGTCATTTCTCGAACATAATTGTTTACTTTCTTGCCAAAAACTTGTGTGATTTCTTCCGAAGTGGTGTTTGTTCCTTCTAAAGTATCATGGAGAAGGGCGGCGATGATCACATCGGCATCTCGCACATTGCCAGTAGTTAAAAGGTTGTTAGCTACAGCAATTGGGTGGATAATATAAGGTGTTTTTTCTGGAATTTTACGAGTTTCAGAGGCGTGCTTTTTTGCTGCAAAGTCTACTGCTTGGAGGATCCTATCCATGTCACTTTTTGAGAATTTGGCCTTTTCTAATTCATGGGAAAAAGAGTCGTAAGTAGCGAGCACTTCAACGTTTTCTTGAGAGTTTTTAGCAACAACTTCGTGGGTCTCTGGAATGCTAACTGCGAATAATGAAAGACAAGAAGATAATAATAAAGAATAAATAATTTTTTTTGTTTTCATAAGATTCCCTCCAAGTTAATTACAGTATTATAATTAACTTGGATTATGAAATCAATATAAACAAAACTTTATTCCTGGGTGTATACCGGATTAATATGGTATCCCATTTCTTTTACGGCAAAAATAGCCTGGGCAATCGGTTCCCAATGTGCATTTTTATCGATATGTAAAAGAATTTTTACGTTTTGTTTGTCATTAGGAAGGATGCCGAGTTCTTGCTGCTTAATAAGTTCTTTTTG
The DNA here is from genome assembly GCA_013285775.1 of Chlamydiota bacterium. Taxonomy (GTDB): domain Bacteria; phylum Chlamydiota; class Chlamydiia; order Chlamydiales; family Rhabdochlamydiaceae; genus JABDHB01. Next base: position 10,020 of record JABDHB010000018.1, read on the forward strand.
AATGGTTTCAAGATTATCCATGACGTATTCACGGGTATCTGAGATCCATTTGTATTGCCCTTTTTCATTGATGCTTAAGTTTACGATGTACTGTTGCTCTTTTCCAAATGCTTTGGTGTCTTCTTTTTGTTCGTGCGATACTGCAGCTAGATTGATATCAAAATCTGATATCGCAGTTCTTGTTACAGCAAGAACTGCGAATACAGCAACAACTAAGAATAGAAAATCGACCATAGGAGCTAAGTTTAAACTTGGCTTTTGTTGGAATTCTTCTTCAGGGATGATGCTCATAGGTCTACCCTAGTAAATTTGATAAACTTTTTGCTTCGTTTTCCACTGTCGCAAGAGATCTTACGAGGCGGTATTTTGTGGTTGATTGGAAAATCAATGCTAAGATAGCAACGACGAGTCCAGCAACGGTTGTTCCTATAGAAATTCCAAGGCCATCAAAAAGGGTTGAGATGCTCTCTAATGATCTATGAAGATCGTAGAAGGCATAAAACATACCAAGGACTGTTCCTAAGAGACCAAGCATGGGGGCAATGATGGCAACATCGTTTAAAAGTGCTGTGCGCTGCCAAAATGCTGCGGAAGCCCTTTTTCCTTCTGCTCTCATTGCATCTGTCATTAAAGCAATGCCATGTTTTCTAGATGTGATCCCTGCAGCGACCATTTTGCAAAGGAGGTTATCTCCCTGAAGGCAGATCCCGAGAGCTTCGTCATATTGGTTTGAAGTAAATTTTTCTCGAAGAGCTTTTACAAGATCTTGATTGATGGCTGTTGATTGGCGCAAGCTCAGGAAATTATAGATCCAAATTCCTGCAGAAAAGACTGACATTAGGAAAAGGACTGAATAAATGATGGGAGATCCAGAAAATACTTGAGCTGCGCTGATTTCAATGCTTTTTATTTTTTTAGGCGTTTGTACTGCGCCTACTTCTAATGTGTTAAAGGCCACCTCTTGTTTTTCCTCTATCTGTGCTTGGATAGGTTCAACGACAATTTTAGGCTGTTCCACTGCGACCTCTATAATTTCTTCTTGAATAGCAGGGGCTGTCTCTAAGGAGAAAAGGGGTTCTTCGGCAAGGGAGGACTCCTCTTCTAGAAGGCCTCTCGACTCAAGATCAAAAGGGTCGTTTCTCTCTTCAGAAAAGCCTGAAGTAAAGGGTAATAAGATCGCGCATACGATGATAAATGGATGTTTCATTGAGATACTCCTTGAAATAGAATAATTGTTTTTTACCATAGCAAGCTGGTTGGAATTGATCAAGAACTAATACTTGTGTTAGAATTTCTGCCCATGAAGGCAGCTGAATTAAAATATCCTTATTCATGGGAAGATCGGTATCCTATTTTGGAAAAAGGGGTCCTTTTTATCCCAAAGTACTATGAAGCCCATACCTCTTTTTCTCTTTTTGAAGAGGGGCGTAGGGTTTTTGTAGAGTATTGCAGCGGCAACGGAGCATGGATCCTTCAAAAGGCTTTAGAAAATCCCGATGTTTTGTGGATAGCTGTGGAAAGAAGGCTTGATAGGGTAAGAAAGATCTGGTCAAAGATGCATAACCAAAATATTTCGAATTTGCTCATTGTCTGTGGAGATGCGGTCACTTTTTCAGAGCACTATATCCCAGACCATTGTATCGAGGGGATTTACGTGAATTTTCCCGATCCATGGCCTAAGAAAAAACACGCAAAAAATCGCCTTTTTCAGTCTCCTTTTGTAAAGGCACTTGCTCGGGTTGTAAAGCGGGAGGGAAGTGCCACTTTAGTGACAGATGATTTGCCCTATTGCCTTCAGATGATTGAGACGATGAGAGTAGAATGGGATTCTGCCTTTGCAGAGCCTTACTATGTGACTGAGTGGCCCTCTTATGGAGATTCTTATTTTGATTCTCTTTGGCGCGCTAAAGAAAGAACGATTCACTACCTACATTTTAAAAACCGATGATACACATTAGGCTTCCTGCAGATTTAGATAATGATCTTTCGTGGAAAAAAGAAACCCTCTTAGCAGAAAGCGGAGAGATAATTTTTTGGCATATCGATTTTACTTGGGAAAAGATCTCTCTGTCTGATCGGCAAAGATTTTTAACCATGGCAACGGCGCTCGAGCATTTTAGTAAAACTCTTTGGAATGAAAAAGCAGTAGGATTGTGCATTTATAAGGGAGGGATTGATTTCTCTAAGCAATTTATATGGGATGATCTTGCTCAGGAGAATTTTCGTGAATGGATTGTCGATATGGGAAAAGAGAATACGCTGACCCCTTTGGATTTCCAGATTTTTTGCGCAAATGCTTTTGGAGAGTATTTACAAAGGCTCTCCTCGTTTTTACCAGACACCCTTCCTGTGCATGCAGAGTTTGACACCTATTCACCTATTTTGCTTTCTAAGGAGAGATTTTCTCATATACATATTCAGGAGTCTAAAAGTTCCATAGCTGTTTGTCTTCCTGCCGATCAGTATATTTCAAATGCATTTGTTTCCCAATTAGAAGAACTTTTGGAAAATGGAGATTATCGGGTCATTCCTGAGTCCCTCTTAACAGAAGAATGGAATCAGGTGGAAACAATTATGGTATTTCCTAAGTGCTTGAGTCCTTCAGGGAAGAGGAAGTTAGCAGGTTTTGAAGCTGCTGGAGGAAAAGTTGTTTGTCTTGATGAACATAATGTAGAAGCTGCTTTTTCATTTTTATTTCCGTAGACGCAAGAGCATCTTGAAACTTTACTTCGTGTACTACATCTTCAAATGGGTAATAGGGGAAGGTCTCATTTCCAAAAAACGAGGGTTCAAGTTTGTGCAATTCTTTTAAATGCTCGAACATTTCATCTTGCACTTCGTGCTCATTTAAATGAGCTAAAACTTCTCTTACATGAAAATGGATATCCTTGCTCTTCATTTCTTCAACATAATCACAATCTGGAAATAAAGCAAGAGTGGGAGAGAAAAGAAATCGGAGCAGAGGGATTCGAACCCCCGACCCACTGCTCCCAAAGCAGTTGCGCTAGCCAAACTGCGCTATGCTCCGATTCTGCCAGGATTATATTCAGTGTGTCTGTTTTGGACAAGAAAAAAGAAAAAGAGGAAGAATAAAGAGGAAGAGAAGGTCGGGCACGCACACGGGCACGGGCCCGGGCACGAAAGAGGGAAAAGGTTTAGGTTTCTTCTCTCTCCGGATTTCGTGCCCGGGCCCGTGCCCGTGTGCGTGCCCGATCTTCATCTTCTCCTTTCTCTTCTCCCTCCCATCTTAATAGACAAGAAAAATGTTGTGGGTATAATGAGTTCAAAGGAGAAAATAGATGAAATCATTTAACGATATGAAGGCATTTGCGAAGTTAAGGGAGCTTGCAAAGGATCCGATAGACTTGACTCAAGAGGGGATTCTTACTCCTAAGAGAGTAGATGCAATGGTTGCTAAAGCTGCTGATTTTACACTGTTTTACGGGACAGAAAGGGTAGATGAGGATGTGATGAGTGCTCTTTTTGAACTTGCCGAAGAAGCTAATTGCCATAAGAAAATGGAGTTGATGCAAGCAGGGGAAGTGCTGAATTTTATCGAAGGGGTGGAATGTGAAAATAGGGAAGTTCTCCATACTGCAATGCGAGACTTCTTTGATCATAGACAGACCTCTCCAAGCGCGCAAAAAGCTACAGAACTTGCCTATCAAGAACTGGAAAAATTAAAAAAATTTCTGCAAGAAGTTGATGCTAAGGGGAAATATACAGATATTGTACAAATTGGGATTGGGGGCTCTCAGCTAGGACCAGAAGCCATTTATTACGCTCTTGAAGCTTATAGAAAACCGGGGCGGAAAGCACATTTTCTCTCAAACGTAGACCCTGATGATGGGGCAAAAATTTTTCGGGAAGTGGATTTATCGAAAACTCTTTTCGTAGTGGTTTCTAAGTCAGGAACAACGTTGGAAACGCTTACAAATGAACAGTATGTCAAAGATCAACTGGCTAAGGCAGGGCTTTCTCTCAAAGAACATCTCCTTTCTGTTACTGGGAAAGATAGTCCCATGGATGATCCTTCTCAATACCTCGCTTCCTTTTATATTTGGGACTACATTGGAGGCAGGTACTCGGTAACTTCCATGGTAGGCGCAGTTCTTTTAGCATTTGTTCTCGGAATGGACCAAGTGATCGAATTTTTAAGAGGAGCGCACGCAATGGATAGGGTAGCCCTTCAAAAAGAGGAAAACCTCCCTTTGCTTGGAGCGCTTTTATCTATTTGGAACCGCAATTTCTTAAATCACCCGACATGTGCGGTGATTCCTTACTCTCAGGCTCTCTATCGCTTTCCTGCACACCTCCAGCAACTTTCTATGGAGTCAAATGGCAAGAGGATTGATAAAAATGCTCAGCCCGTAGATTTTGAAACAGGCCCTATTATTTGGGGAGAACCTGGTACGAATGGTCAACATTCTTTTTATCAGCTCATCCATCAGGGGACAACACCTGTTCCTCTCGATCTAATCTCTTTTCGGGAATGCCAGTATGGCAATGATGTAGACTATGAGGGCACAACGAGTCAAGAAAAGCTCTTGGCTAACATGTTTGCTCAGACAATTTCCCTTGCCATTGGGCAAAAAAGTGGAAATCCTAATAAGGTTTTCCCTGGGAATCGTCCTACGCGTGTGATTTTAGGCAATAAATTAACCCCTTATTCTGTAGGAGCTTTACTCTCTTACTATGAGCATCAAGTCGCTTTTGAGGGTTTTATCTGGAATATCAATTCTTTCGATCAGGAAGGGGTTCAATTAGGTAAAGTCCTGGC
>JABDHB010000019.1 GCA_013285775.1 Chlamydiota bacterium
CTGGTTCTTCTTGGATGAGGATTTCTTGAGAAAATTCAGGATCATGACCTGCTAGGTCTTTTGTATCAAACTCCCACTCTTCCGTTTCAGCTTGCGCCATGCTTTCAAGAGAAGGAGATACCTCTTCCCTTTCTTCACAACCTGCAAATAGACAAAGTGCAAACAGAGCAATGTATTTCATATTTCCCAAACATAATCGGTTTGGCACGCTTTTTGCAAGGATTATTTATATAGAAAGGGAGTATTATGGAAGACAAAGAAGGGTTTCTCAAAAAAATCTCAGAGCTTGAGTCAATGAACGATCAGCTTGTGACCGAACTGCGCTACCTCGATGAGCTTTTAAAGCAAATCGGCTTTATGGAAGGGCTTAAAACACTTAAGGTTGCAGCTTTAGAGATGATTGATCACGATAAAAATGAATAAAGATCCTCAAGAGATAGAGGAACTTGTTCAAAATCTAGGACGTCTGTAAAGAGTTTTGCTTTATTCTCTTTTAGACGCATGATTTTCTCTTCAATAGAAAGAGCTGTGACATAGCGTCTTGCAATGACAGAATTTAATCCCCCTAAGCGATGCGCACGGTCAATGGCCTGGTTTTCTGCAGCCTCATTCCACCAAGGGTCATAAATAAATACATAGTCCGCAGCATTTAAGTTTAGCCCCACCCCACCAGCTTTTAAACTAATTAAGAAGATAAATACGTTCTCATCTCCTTGAAATTGTTGAACTACCGCCTCCCTATCTTTTGTATTTCCATCTAAATAAACGTACTTCCATCCCCGTTTTTCAATCTCAGTTTTTATGAGCCCGAGCATTTTTGTGAATTGGCTAAAAACAAGCACTTTATTCCCCTGTCCGGAAATTTCTTCCAGATCCTGCATAAATCTTTCTAGCTTAGCGCTTTCAACTCCAGATTCCCCAACAAGATGAGGGTGGCAGCAAATTTGACGAAGGCGTAAAATTGCCTCAAAGATCTCGATCTTATTTTCGAAATTACGCGCGCGTGTTTTTGCTAACCATTCATCGTACAATTGCTTCTGCTCATCCCCCATTTCCACGTATACCGTTTGCTCATATTTCGGAGGCAACTCCTTTGCGACATCTTTCTTTTTTCGTCTTAAAATGAACGGGCGAACCCTTTTGGGAGTATCTATAATTAAATCAGGCAAGAGAAACCGAAAAATAGACTCCATATCCAGAAATTTATTCTCAATCGGAGTACCTGTCATGCATAAACGAAAATCCCCTTTTAAGGCACAGGCACATTTTGCCGCTTGAGAGTCAGGATTTTTGATAGTTTGCGCTTCATCGAGGACAATTACCGAAAATTCGCTAAATAAAGAAAAATCTGTCCGTAAGATCGCGTAGGAGGTAAGAATGATCCCTTGTTTCGGAAGTTCTTTTAACCTATTAGGCCCGCTATGAATGTAACAGGGAAATCCTGGCAAAAACTTCTCTACTTCGATCCTCCAATTAAATAAAAGGGAGGTAGGCATCACAACCAAAATAGGTAAGCTGATCTTCAGCGTAGAAATAAAGCCGAGCACTTGAATGGTTTTTCCAAGCCCCATCTCATCTGCAAGAAGAGCCGATAAACCGGCTGTATGTAAAAAAGAGAGCCAATTTACCCCTTCTTGCTGGTAAGGATGGAGCGTTCCTTTAAAATCCACACTAGGAAGGGTAGATTCCACCCTCATGGTAAGATCTCTTTTCACATTAAAGGCTGAGGCAAAAAGATCATCCATCACTCCAAGATGGGATTTTTTCACTCGTATAGCACCATCCACTATCTCTTCCTTTCCAAGATGCTCAAAATCAATTAAGGCCACATGGCGCTGGTCTAGCTCAATAAACCTCTCTCGCCGATTAAATGCCCCGACAACCTTTGTAAGATCGATCTCATGTTCAGAGTATTTTACCCTCCCTTTAACGATAAAAGCATCCCTCTCCATCGAACAATCGATCTCTTCCCCACTTTGTTTAACAACGACTCTACCCCTAACATCGACGACTTTCCACCCAATCTCAAGTAAAAAACTGATACTTTTTGCCACTTTGTCCATAGGGCAATAATAATGAGAACTATCGACCATCTTTTTTATAAATCCCGTCTCTAAAAGATCCTTTTCCCAGCCCCTTTCTCCGTCTGTTGGCTTAGAAATCTCATGATAGGCAACATCCCCCACCCATAAATCAGCAAAGGCTCCATGCCTATCTTTTAAAACAAGGGAAGGAAGTCCCTCTTCTTTTACTTCCTCCTTTTCCTCTTCTTCTTCCGGAGTATAATAATACAATGTTCCATGGCAAATCGCAAAACCAGGAAAAGAAAACTCAATATCTTCTTTTTTAGGGGGAACAAAAGGATTGAAATAGAGTTTTTTCCCTTTCCAGCTCAACTTTCCTGAGAGTGCCAAAGTTTTTATTTCCTCTGGCGACATATCTTCGCTTATCTCTATATTAGCCATATGCAACATTTACCCATCATGCCGGGGATCTCTAAAAAGACGGCCCCTTTTCTTAAATTCAAAAGTCTCAAGTATCTCATCCAACATGATGAGAAAAAAATCTTTAAACGCTTTTTTTTTAAACACCCTATACGATATTCCTTTAGACTATTAAAATCTGTGTTAAAGAAAAAAGCTTACACCCGCGAAGGAGATCTCTTTCTCTATAACGTCTCCTCTCAAGAGGAATACACCAAACTTCTACAAAATCCTGATACCATCTTCGTAGCCGGCTATTCCTATTGCCATAAACCCCTAAAATGCCCTTCTGGCAGGTTTACCCCTGATTGCATCAATGACAAAACAAACTCTACCTGCGCAGGGTGCTTTATAGGAAAATGTGCCGATATCATTCCCCCACTCCTTATCCCTACTATTCACTACATCGGGGAAAAAATGTTTGAAATTACAGAAGCCAACCCTAATAAACAAGTCGTCTTCCTCATTACAGCCTGTGAACTGACACTTGAAATGTTTGGAGACTGGGGCAACATGCTAAAAGCCAAAGGAATCGGAATCCGTCTTGACGGCCGGATCTGCAACACCATGAAAGCCTTCGAACTCTCCGAGCGCGGCATCAAGCCCGGCCTAACCGTTGTCCTCGACCCCACACAGGAGAAGATGCTAAATTTTCTGAAACTCAGGAAAGATAATGATGTTTTTTGCGGAAAGGCTTAGGGCGGGCGGTCTTTTCGTAGAGGCGGCGGCGAGGAGATTGCTGGCATGCGACAGAACAACACCCTTGAAATTTGTCTGCACAATCAGGGCAACAGGTAAAAAGTTCGTTGCAATCTACGTTTGCGCAGTTGTAATAGATATCTGAAAGAGTCGTACATTTATGACATTGGCTAATGGTTTCCGCAGAATCAGATAGAGGAACTGCCATCCGATCGTCAAAAACAAAAAGTTTCCCCTTCCAATGATCAGAACCTTCTTTAAGGCCATATTTGATCACTCCTCCTTCGAGTTGGAAAACATTTTTAAACCCTACTTTTTTGAGAAGCGCAGAATAAAGCTCACACCGGATTCCTCCTGTGCAATACATCATTACTTTTGTTTTATCCGGGTCTTTTTTATCTTTTAGATCTCTTGCGTATTTAGGAAATTCTCTAAACTGCTCAAGGGTCGGAAGCTCTGCCCCTTCAAAATGCCCTACCTTCCATTCGTAATCATTGCGAACATCTATGAGAATAGTATCTTCATCTTTCTCTTGAAGCATCTCTTTCCATTTTTCAGAAGAGAGATGTTCTCCTGTAAGAGACATATCAACGGGCTCATCCATCGCTACAAGTTGCTCTCGAACTTTTACACAAATTTTGGGAAAAACGTTTTCATGGTAATGGTGAACTTTAAACTCGATCTCTTTAAACCGTTCGTCTTCTTTTAGCCAATTCATATAAGCCTCAGCATCAGAGACATATGCGCTAAATTGCCCATTAATTCCTTCCCGAGAAATATAAATCCGGCATGTCACATCGCGCCCCTCAAAAAAGGCATGATGCGCCGCAACCAATTTTTCTGGATCATCTACTTGAACAAAATGGTAATAAGCAAGAACGTAATAATTCATGGCCTAAATAATAGCTATGGAGCTCTTATTTATCTATATCCGTTATTAAAAAAGAAACTATATACAGAAAAGCTTGAAAATAGATTTTTTGTGTTGTTCGAAAATAAAAAGTGTAATAGCATTTGTAGCCATAAGCAATTTTCTAAGGAGAAATTATTAATGGCTCGCTATACAGGCCCTAAAAATCGAATCGCTCGCCGTTTTGGTGTAAACATCTTCGGACGCGCAAGAAACCCTCTTTTGCATAAGCCAAGCCCCGCAGGGATGCACGGCGCAAAGAGAAAGAAAAAATCTGACTTCGGCCTTCAGCTCGAAGAACAACAAAAACTCAAAGCTGTTTACGGAATGCTCAGCCAAAAACAATTGGTTCGCTACTACAAAGCAGCGGCTCGTTCTAAAACCAACACAACGCACATGTTCATACAAAGACTTGAGTGCCGTTTGGATAACGTTGTTTACCGTCTGAGACTCGCGCCTACTATTTTCGGTGCACAACAGCTCGTTGCACACGGACACGTCCTTGTTAACGGGAAAAAAGTCGACCGTAGATCATTCCATGTTCTCCCAGGTATGACAGTCTCGATTAAACCAAAGTCGCAAGAAGTCCCTATTGTAAAACAAGCAATAGAAAATACAAACAAAGCAGTTCCTGAATATTTCTCTCTTGAAGAAGGAAAATTCTCTGGGCAGCTTCTTGTATTACCAGCTCTAGATCAAGTTCCTTTCCCTCTTCCTATCAACGTTCCTTTGATCTGCGAGTTCCTCGCGCACTCTTGCTAATCCATGTTCCAAGCCCTCACGGGCTTGGATTTTTTACTCTTCATCGCGAAGCGATTTTGGAGTGCGCAAATTTATTTGCGCTTTTCTCTTCATCGATTTATCGATGAACAAGTTGCACATCGATGAATCGATGTGAAAAAAAGCGACAATAAATTGTCGCACTCCAAAATCGCTTCGCGATGAAGATTTCTTCTCTTTAGTTTTGCATTTTTTAATTTGCAATTTGCGTTTTTCCTCTGATGTCATCAAGGTTTAGAAGCCAAGCATAAGAGAGGAAAAAGATACAAAAGGCGCCCGACAGCACAAAGAAATGAAGCGCTTGCATGAAAAGAGTGGAAGGATAAGATACGGCCTTTCCTAAAAATAGGGAAAGAGACGCGTCTTGAATCAAGTAATGCCCTAGAAAGAGGGTTGCACCGCCAGAAACAACAGAACAAACAGCGGTTTTTGCAAAAGAGATCAACACCTCTTTGGGAAACAGTTCGCCTATTTTTTTGGAAAGAAAATGGGAAAGAAAAAGACAGTTCACAATAGCTGCGATACTCGTAGCAACAGCAATGCTAAAAGCTCCCCAATGGAAGACAAAAACAAAAAGAGCGTTTAGCCCTGTATTGCATAGAACGGATAGAACAGAGGCAACGGTCGGCAAAAAATACTCTTTTCTAGCGTAAAATGCAGGCGCAAAAAGAAGGACAAAACATGTAGGGACAAGAGAAAAGACATATCCCCAAAGGCAGAGGACTGTATTCGAAACAGAATGAGGAGTAAAATCTCCTCTTCCATAAAGAAGATTCACAGAAGCTACCCCCACTACCAAAATAGCAATCGTACAAGGAAACATCAAAGCAAACCCTTTTTTCATAGAAAAACGGAAAAGTTCTTTGTACTTTGTAGATTCATTTGCCTGAATGGCGCGAGAAAGTGGAGGGAGAAGCGCCGCTGAAAGGGCTATCCCAAAAAGAGCTAAAGGAAGTTGATCGATCCGAATGGCATACCAAAGATATGCAGGCCCCTCTAGAGAAGCCACTCGTGCAAAAACACTGTCTAATGCGCTATTAATTTGGACAGCACCAATACCAACAACAGTGAGCAAAAAGGAGTGGATGATCGCTTTGATTTCTGGAGAAAACTTGGGGCGCCCCTCTGTTTTTAATAATTTAAGAGTCCCTGGAACAGAGACTAGCCACTGAACAAAAAACGCCCCTGTGACAACAACCGAAAGCCAGATCACCGCGTCTTGAGGATCCATCCCATACAACATAGCCACAGCACCAATCCAAATGATGTTAAAAATTGCAGGCGCTGCAGAAGAGAGAAAATATTTTTTATTGCACTGAAAAATAGAGGCATTTAAGGCAAACAGGCAAATAAACACTACACCTGGAAGCATGTACATACAAAGTTTAAGAATTTCTTCCGTCTCTACGCTTACTCCACCCCATTTCATCCAGCAAAAAAGACCCACTTCACAAACAAGAACAATCCCAGAAAGAAAGACAAACAGCAATATTGACAGATCACGAAAAAGTTTATTCCCTTTTTCTTCCCCTCCAACTCTTGCCGTTTCAAAATGGGGAACAAAACTCGAACTAAGAGCAGTCTCTCCAAACAAACGTCTGAAAAGATGGGAAAATCTAAATGCCACCATAAAAGCAGCAATTGCAGGATGAGATCCAAAACAAAATGCCATCGACATATCTCTTACCATCCCCGAAAATCTACTCAAGAAAGTCCCCGATAAAAAAATCTTTGCCGATCGCGTTAATGTCGATATCGTGTCCGTCATAGCTACCCCTTAATTCCTGTTTTGATTATAATATATGACTTATGACAAAAACACCAGCAAGTGAACTGTTAATCGGAGCGCACACTTCGGCAGCCGGGGGAGCGCACAACGCTCTTTTACAAGGAAAAGAAATAGGTGCAACCACCATCCAGTTTTTTACGAGCAATCAAAAAAGATGGCAAGGAAAACCTATCGGTCAAGAGGAAATTGCTCTTTGGAATGAGGCTGTAAAAAAAACAGGCATTCAAACAGTGATGAGCCACGACAGCTATCTCATTAATCTAGGCTCTCCCAATGAAGAAGGACTCCATAAAAGCAGGAACGCATTTAAAGAAGAGATCAAACGGTGCCATGCCCTAAATGTAACCTATCTTAATTTCCACCCAGGCGCTGCCTTAGATGGCTCTTTGGAACAATGCCTGGAAACCATTGTAAAAAGCTTAAAGCATCTTGAACCAGAGATCAATAAAGGAAAAACCAGAATCCTTCTTGAAACAACGGCTGGACAAGGAAGCTCTGTAGGACACCGATTTGAACACTTAGCTTACATTATTGAACATCTTCATAAACACATTCCCATTGGCGTATGCATTGACACTTGCCATATTTTCTCTGCAGGCTACGACATTCGAACAAAACAAGGATGGGAGAATACAGTCAAAGAATTTGATCAAGTGATCGGAATCAAACACCTCCATGCGCTCCATGTCAATGATTCTTTAAAACCTTTTGGCGCAAGAAAAGATCGGCACGCACAATTAGGCCTTGGAGAGATCGGACCTGAGTGTTTTAAAGCAATGATGGAGCATCCCGATTTGCGAGAGCTCCCCAAATATCTAGAAACACCTGAACCTGATCAGTGGAAAAGAGAAATACAAATGTTAAGGGACTATGCATAAAACAAAAATCAGCACAATACACAAAGATCTCATTGGTAAAACCATCACCGTATGTGGATGGATTCGAACACTGCGCGAACAAAAAACCTTTAGCTTCTTAGAACTGAACGATGGATCTACCTTTTCTAATTTACAGATCATCGCAGAAACAAAGCCAGAAGGATTAACCACAGGAGCCAGCATTGCGGTTACTGGAACCCTCGTAGAAAGCCCAGGCCATAAACAAAAATGGGAGCTTAAAGCAGAAGAGATAAAACTCTTTGGCGCCTGCAGCGCAGAAGAATATCCCCTACAAAAAAAACGGCATTCGTTCGAGTTTTTACGCACAATTGCTCACCTGCGGCCCCGTACAAACACGCAAGGCGCAGTAACCCGCGTCAGAAATGCTCTCTCTTTTGCAACCCACAAGTTTTTTCAAGAAAAAGGATTTTTATACATACAAACCCCCATCATCACCACTTCTGATGCAGAAGGGGGCGGGCAACAGTTTTTAGTGACCACACTCGATCCTCATAAACCTCCCCGACACTCTGATGGGACAGTGGACTATACACAAGACTTTTTCCATAAAAAAGCCTACCTCACAGTTTCAGGACAATTAAACGGAGAAGCTTATGCCTGCGCATTTTCCGACATCTACACCTTCGGGCCTACTTTCCGCGCTGAAAACTCAAACACTTCAAGGCATCTTGCCGAATTTTGGATGATTGAGCCAGAACTTGCCTTTGCCAACTTAAAAGATGATATGGAGTGCGCTGAAAGTTATCTGAAATATGTCGTACGCTATGTTCTCAACCACTGCCAAGAAGACATGGAGTTTTTTAATAACTTTATAGAAAAAGGGATCATCGACAGATTAAAACAAGTAGAAAGCACCCCCTTTGCCCATCTGACCTACACAGATGCAATCGACATTCTACAGAAATCAGGCAAAACATTTGAATTCGAAGTCAAATGGGGCACCGATCTCCAATCGGAGCACGAACGGTATTTAGCAGAAGAATATTGCAAAAAACCGGTGATCCTCACAGATTATCCAGAAAAAATCAAAGCTTTCTACATGCGGGCAAATGACGATGGAAAAACCGTCGCTGCTATGGATATCCTCGTTCCTAAAATCGGAGAACTCATTGGAGGAAGCCAAAGAGAAGAACGGCCCGAGCTCCTCCATAAAAAAATTCTTGAATTTGGTCTTCATCCCGAAGAATACTGGTGGTATGAACAGCTCCGCACCTATGGCAGCGTCCCTCACGCAGGCTTTGGCGTCGGCTTTGAGAGGCTCGTCCTCTTTGCCACTGGCATGGAAAACATCCGGGACGTGATCCCTTTTCCTAGATTTCCGGGGCATGCAGAGTTTTAGGAACGCTGAATGATGAACGCTAAACTGAAGAGAGAAAGAGAGATAAGAATTCTTGACCCTTCCTTTATCGAAGGATAAGTAAAATATTTACCAATAAAAATAAAAATATTTACGAAGCTCTTTAAATTTCTTTATAGAATTTTAATCAGCATAAAATTACAATGGTCACAAATGTTGTTACACCTCCACTTTCCCCCTAGGAAACTCGGATGGGCAACACAAATAAATTAACAAAAAATGAGGTAAATATGTCAGCAGGAGCACCAGCAGCATCATCACCAGCAGCATCAGTAAGAACAATAAACTTTGACGGCGTAACACAAATTGAAAGAAAAGAAGGCGACGCACCAGCTGTAAAAGCATGGGTTGCAAGCAGCGATCTACAAGGATCTCCAGCTCGCGCTGATCTTTCTAACAAACTTAAAGGATCTGCAGCGGTTGTAGCATCAATTGTTGTTATCGCAGCAGTTGCACTCACTATCCTTGCACTCACAAACACATTTAACAGTATGCCAGGTTTTAACCAATTAGCAACATTAACACAAACTGCAGGTTCAGGCGCAGTAATCGGTGCTTATGCAGGTTCTGCTGTTCTAGGAGCTCTTGCTCTTGGTGGATTATGGAAAGGTGCTGCTTGGATTAACCATGCACGTACTGTAGAAGCTCCTGCTGCTCAACTTAATGTAGCTCCAGTGATAGCTAACGCAGCTAACATAAACACAAAAGATGAAGATTTAAGTGACGTTGAATTTGCTGTTAGAACTCTTTCTAAAGATAACCAGCTTGATGCAGCCACATTAGAAAACATTGCGAAACACCTCGGCCAACAAGTTGTGGCTCGCGATGCAAAAGCAGCCTATGCTCAATTGGACTGCGCAAACAAAGTTAAAGTATCTTTTGGTTTCGAAGCAAGCAAACCAAAGACAGCTTAAGTTATAAACTTTAAGTCAAACCCTTTTCCTTTCCGGGAAAAGGGTTTTTTTATTTCCAGACAATTTCTTATTGCCACTTACACCACTAGATTTTAGCTTGTGAGCGGAAGCGAGCTTTGGAGTGCGCAAATTTATTTGCGCTTTTCTCTACATCGATTTATCGATGTACAAGTTGGCGGCGATAAATCGCCTTGAAAAAAAGCGCAAATAAATTTGCGCACTCCAAAGCTCGCTTCCGCTCGCAAACTAAAATCTTATTAAAAACTCAGGTTTGATAACAAAACCAGATGCCTCTCTTAACCGCGAAGCGGTAGTCAAATCGCGCAGCGATGGCAGTTGTTAGCCGTGGTGTAACGAACGAATGTGAGGAACCCACGGAGAAGATGCACCCTCTCATCTGAGCCAGGCACTGGTGACACTATTTACTGAAAGACTTTTTTGGGAGTTTGAGCGATCACTCCAGCGCCAATACCAAAGATCATGGAAGCAAGAGCGATGATTGTTCCGACAACAGGAATACTCGTTAACAAGAAATAAGCAATCAGTCCCAGACAAAAAGTCCAAACTTTATTCGGTTTCAATCCCACCCTTGTAAATACATAGTTAGATACCCAGATGATCGAATAGGTCTTTGCCGTATAAAATGCCATTACGTTTAGAGCAATCAGAGTCAGTGCAAAAGGAACACCTAGAATGGTCATTAACAAAAGAAGAGATGCGAGCGGAAGAAAAAGGAGAAGCAAAATCCCCACCCCAAAGGATTTAAACGGATGATGCGTGAGGTTATCCAGCGCTGTATGCAAATTCTTGTGAAAATAACGGATGAGCAAATACCCAATAAAAAAGCTGTAAAGAAAGTTCATTAACAAGGCTGCAAAACGGGTTCCCAGCAAGAGAGTTTTTAAGATACGCCCTTTAAATAAACCCTGGAAAAAAGAGGGTTGATGGGAGATTTCTCCCACTATTTGGGCTCCTTTATCAATCCACGCCTCGCTACTACTCGTATACTCAAAGTTTTTCCCAATGAATGCACGGGAAGTAAGCCTGATTTGTCCTACGAAAGCTGCCAGATTCCCCATCACTTTGCCCACAAGCCGCCCATTGGAGGCCATTAAAGTTAAATCATTTCCAATCACCCCTTCCAGATCGACATTGCCCGCGATACAAACTAAGTTTCCTGATACTTTTGAAGAAGGGGTTGCCTGCACATTCCCTGCAATGATAGTTCCATTATGAGCAACCTGCCCATTGATCATCACCTGCCCGCCAATGACCCGAACATTATTTTGAGGATCTCCTGAAATCTCAACACTACCCCCAATGGCAAGAATATCCCCCTTTACAGTTCCATCAATAAAAATCTGGGAACCCAGAATGTACGCATCTCCATTCACAACTCCTGAAATCTCTACACTATGTCCCATCGCAAAGAAGTCCCCTTCATGCACCTCTTCCACTGGCAAAATAATCGCTTGTCTTTTTTCTGCTGGTTCCTCTCCAAAACATTGCAGGAATGCGCATAGATATAAAATTAATAGACGCATAGAGCCTCTTTATCTTGGAATAGAAGGATCGATTTTTTGATATCTTCTCTAATCATCTCTTTTACCTCTTCTAGGTCCTCTTCTTTCTTTTTGATCAGATTCCCTATTTCTTCAATATTTAAAAGTGTGATGTAAGGATGGATTCTAAATCGGGGATCGATATTCCTTGGCACGCCCAAGTCGATCATCAATCTTGTTTTATAAAAATTTCCTACATCTTCTAAGTTGATGAGATACTCTTCCGCTTTTGTTCCACAAATCACCAAGTCAAACTCGTGCCATCTATCTAAGTTTGCAAAAGGCTCCTCTGAAGTTAAGCTTCTTGTATATAAAAAGAGATCTGTTATCCCTTTTTTCTTAAAAAAGGTGATGATCTGCCGATTCACTTTGGAATTGCCTATAAATAACACTTTGGGGCTTGTTTGAAAAAAAGAATTCGAAAGTCGTAAAAGCATCCCCTCTAAACTAATCTCACTTTTTAAAGCAGGAAAGGAAGTCCGAATTTTTTTGGCAATTTTAAAGCTTTTCTGAAAAAGATAATGGAGTTCTTTTACAAGTTTTCCCTCTTCTACAGCTACTTCATAAGAAAGTTTCGCTTGTCTCTGAATTTCTGTCTCTGCAAGGACAACGCTATCCAATCCCGCAGTTACAAGCGCTAGATGAGCAAAACAATCTTCTCCGAAATAGGAATAGAGCGCATGTTCGAAAGGCTCTTTTACTTTAGCGCGTATTAAGGAAAGAATGTCCCCATGTATTTCTGCAAGATCCTCCCCGCTAAAATACATTTCAGTTCTATTGCATGTAGAGAGAAGAACAGAATCTTTTATCTTAAGCTGAGCTGCACTTTTTGCAATCATCTCTCTTAACTTAAGATCACACGACTTATGATTCACTCCAACAATCCCAACGCGCATCTCACAAAACCTTTTCTTATGAAAAAGCTTTTTATAAATCACCTCGTATAAAAAAAGAAGCACGAATTTCATCTAGCTTAAACCCTTTGCGCAAGAGCGAAGCAATGAGTTTTTGCTTTCCTTCACGAGTTGTGAGAAGACGTTGGTACTTGGGTTTTTTCAGAGCGATATCTAAGGAAGCTTGAATGGGAGGGATCTCTTCATCTGAAAGATGAAACTTCATCTTAAGCTTCATCCGAATGACATAAGGGCCAATCCCTTTATTTTTTTGTGCGTTGATAAAATCAGCTATATATTCCGCATCATTTAAAAAACCTCTGTCGATACACTTTTTTATAGCTTCAGAAATATCTCCAGAAGACAACCCCTTCTCTTCCAGCTTGAGCTTAAGCTCGTGCGCTGATCGCCTTCTTCGGCTAAGAATTTTCAATGCTTCCCCATATGCACTCATAGACGAATATTCCCAGATCCTATATGTTGAAGGCAAGGAGAAAAAACATGACCACACCTGTTGGAGGCCCCCCTATAGGCCAACCTTCTCAGCCAGCGGATATTTCGAAACCACCCGAGGTTCTTCCAAAAGGTTATGATCAAATTGTCGATTTCTACAAGATGCAAGGGGCTACCTACCAAGAAAAGATCCAATTCGTCAATAGCTGGATCCAGCAAAACGTCACAATCCCCATGAATAAAACCCTCAAACAGGAACACGAAAGAGCAAAAGCGCTTGCCCCCTTCTACCGCGGCGAAGATGATTTTCCCGAACTTCCTCCACGATAATTCCAAAATATGCGATAATAGCTACGCATATGACAAAAGATTTATTGATTGTAACAGAAAAAAAAAGGCTTGATAAGCTTTTAACCGAGCATTTTCCTGAGCACTCCCGCACCTATTTCCAGTATCTGATCGAAGAAGGGCTCGTTCTTGTTAACGGAGAGCAATGGAAAAAAAGGGAAATGCCTAAAATCGGCGATGAAGTAGAAATTTTCTTTACACTTACGCCTGAAATCAAGTTAGAACCAGAAAACATCCCCCTGGATATCCTTTATGAAGATGAGCACCTTTTAGCTATTAATAAGCCAGCCGGGATGGTTGTCCACCCCGCCCCTGGCCATTATACGAAAACCTTTGTCCATGCCCTCCTATACCACTGTAAAGGGCTAAAAAATGAGTTTTCAGATCTCCGCCCAGGAATCGTCCATAGGCTTGATAAGGATACCTCCGGGGTCCTTTTAGCGGCTAAAACAAGAGAGGCCCACCAAAAGCTTATCTCCCTCTTTTGTAAACGGAAAATAGAAAAAAAATATATCGCTATCTGTTTCAATAAACCTATTGACGGACTGATCTCAGCCCCCATTGCCCGCCATCCTACCAAAAGAAAAAAGATGTGCATTGATCCCGAAAAAGGGAAGGAAGCGATCTCTCTTATTAAGGTTCTTGATCATTCAGAAAAACTCAGTTTAGTAGAAATCACCCTGATTACTGGAAGAACCCATCAAATACGGGTCCACCTCAAACACCTTAAATGCCCTATCCTTGGCGATCCTGTTTATGGGGCAGGCAATGGCCCCCTCATGCTGCACGCCCATAAAATAATATTTATCCACCCTCTCACCCAAAAAGTAATAGAGATTGAAGCCCCCATACCTTTTGACTTTCAAAAAATATCTGCTTTTTAGTATCGTTTAAAATGGGCGTATAGAGATCTATAACCCATCATTCGAAAAAGAGGATCGAACCATGAAAGAATTTGTAGAATACATCGTGAAAAACCTGGTTGACAGCCCCGATAAAGTTAAGATCAATGAAGTCGGCGGAACACATACACTTATTATTGAACTTTCCGTGGAAAAGTCTGATATTGGGAAAATTATCGGAAAAAAAGGTAAAACGATTAATGCAATCCGGACACTTTTGATGTCTGTTGCAAGCCGCAACGGAATCCGTGTGAATCT
>JABDHB010000020.1 GCA_013285775.1 Chlamydiota bacterium
TGCCAAGGCGTAATTTTCAAGAGGTCTTGGGGGATTTCAAAGAGGAAGCGAGAGGGAGTGCTGTTGCTTTCTTTGCCAAGCCGTTTTCTTTTGCGAGCCATGGAGAGTGTGAGGTGTTTTTTTGCTCGTGTTAAAGCAACGTACATTAATCTGCGCTCTTCTTCGACCCCTATGCTTTTTTCATGGGGGATAATGTGATCTTCAAGTCCTACTAGGAAACAGGCGGTAAATTCAAGTCCTTTTGCGCCGTGGAAGGTCATAAGTGTTACTTTGTCTTCCCTCATATCTTTTTGATGTTCCTGCCAGACCTCTTCGTCAAGAAGTGTTGTCGTTAAAAAATGGTGGAGAGAAATTTCGCTTGTGAGTCCTTCTTGTTCCATCCGTTCTTCGTAAGCACTAATAGATTCCACGCAATGAGTGATATTTTCCCATTTAAAATCGCGCATTTTATCGCTTTTTACATCATCTTTAATCGCATTTTGATAATTGATCTCTTCTAAAAACCACTCCAAGGTAGGTTTAAAGGGGCGTTCCTTAAATTTTTCCTGCGCTTTTGTGATAATATTTACAAAAGAGTGTATTCCTTGCTTTGCCTTATCGGAGAGAGGCTCTAAAATTTCTGTCTTTGATAGAAGTTCCCATAAAGGGACATTTTGCTTTCGATTTATTTGAGTAAGAGTATCGAGAGTTTTATCAGAAATTCCTCTTCTAGGAACGTTGATGATTCTTAACAGGGCTTCTTGATCAAGGGGATTAATGATCACTTTTAAATAAGCTACGAGATCTTTTACCTCGGCTCTCTCGTAAAGTTCCGTTCCTCCAAAAACCTGGTAGGGGATTCCTCGGATCCATTGTCCATCCTTTTCCCAACAAGCGTCCATTAGGGCTAGTTCAAAAGTGCGGGCTAAAATATTTGATCGGTAAAGGATTGCAATATCTTTCCATGCAAGATTCTGTGTTTTGCGCAGGTGGATCATTCTGAGAACAACGGCTTGGGCCTCTTCCTGCTCTGTTGGCGCATGAAAAAGAGAGATCGGGTCTTTTGATTCTTTTGCACTCCAAAGCTCTTTATGATGCCGCTCTTTGTTATGGCTGATCACTCCGTTTGCTGCTTTAAGAATGGTGGGGATTGAGCGGTAATTTTGTTCTAGTTTAACAGTTGCGTCCGCTTGGAATTGAAGGATATGCTTAATTTCCGCGCCGCGCCAGCCGTAAATAGATTGATCGTCATCTCCAACAACGCAAAGATTCTGATGTTTTTTGCAGATGGAGGAGGCGATCTTGTATTGAATGGGATTGGTATCTTGATATTCGTCGATCATCACATATTGGAACCGGTTTTGATACTGCTCTAAAATTTGAGGATAATTCTCAAAAAGTTCTACTGTCAAAGAGAGGAGGGAGTCAAAATCGACTGCATTGTAAGCTCGCATACATGACTGCATCCGTGTAAAAAGATCGCGAGTAAATTGGTCGTGCCAGGTGGTTCCTTTTTCCCCAGGCCCTCCTTGGTTTTTCATTTCAGCAATTTTTACAAGTGTAGATTCTAAAGAAGGGAGATCCCCTTCACACTCTAAAAGGTGGCGCGCAAGTTGAGAAACAAGCCTTTTTGTATCTCTTTCATTGTAGAGACTGAAATTATTTGTATATCCAAGATGATGGATCTCCTTCCGAAGAATATTCATACAAAAGCTATGAAACGTGCAAAGGACCACCTCTTTTGCTAGCTTGCTTCCTATAAGGCCTGCTACGCGATGACGCATTTCCTCGGCAGCTTTATTTGTAAATGTTAGCCCTAAGATAGCTTTGGGAGAGACGTTCAAATTTTTTATAAGATAAGCAATACGATAGGCAAGAACGCTTGTCTTGCCGCTACCAGCTCCTGCTAAAATTAGGACCCTTCCTTGAGTTGTTTCTACAGCTTTTTGCTGTTGAGGATTGAGCATAGATTTACAAGATCATCCAGTATGGCCCGTTTGCTCAGGGGCTTAAGTGTTGTACGGGGAAAAACATTGATCTCAAGATCTTTGGGGAAATTTAGGCAATAGGAGCGAAAAGCCTCGCGCACCACCCGTTTAAACCGGTTGCGGTCATGAGCCTTTCCGTATTTTTTGGAAACAGTGATCCCGAGCCGAGGCCTTAAAGCTCGGCCGAGTCGATAGTCGACCCCGACACTTTTTCCAAACACCTTATTGCCTGCTTTCAAGATCCCATAGTAATGATTTCTTGAGCGGACACGAGCCTCTTTTGGGAAGCTTACGCCTGGGTGAGTTTCTTGCGTCCCGCTCTGCGGCGGCGATTGACAATTATTCGACCTTTGGCAGTTTTCATTCTCTTGCGAAAGCCACATGTAGTTTGACGCTTCTTTTTGCTTGGTTGATAAGTACGTTTCATTGGTAACCTTAATTTTTAACGTTTCAGCCACCAATCGTAACAGGAATAGTCTAAATTCTTCAAGATTTTAAAAATGCTTGAAGGGAAATTCGAGTTTGTCGTATAACGTTGAGAATAAATTTTTCTAGAGTAAACTATGAAAGTAAGAGCTTCGATTAAAGCAGACCCTGCAAAAGGGGACAAAATTGTTAGACGCCGTGGCCGCGTCTATGTAATTAACAAAACAGACCCTAACCGTAAACAACGGCAAAAGGGACCAGGAAGGAAGAAATAATGGCGAAATCATCATCTGTTGCAAGACAAAAAAAACGGGAACACCTCGTTAAGCTTAAGTGGGAAAAACGTCAAGCCCTCAAGGCAACTATCCTCGATCTCAATAAAACTGATGAAGAGCGTAGCGCAGCGATTGTCTCATTGAATAAGATGCCTAAAGACTCTTCTCCAGTGCGCCTGAGAAACCGTTGTCAGCTTACTGGAAGATCCAGAGGATTTTTGAGAAAGTTTAAGCTATCTCGCCTTTGCTTTAGAGATCTTGCGAATAAAGGAATTATTCCAGGCGTTGTGAAAGCGAGCTGGTAGTTCGAACGCTGTTCGAACGCTGAATTATGAACGATGAACGCTGAACTGAAGAGGGAAAAGAGAAATTCAATTCTCTTAGGCCCAATCGGCCCATGATGTCATAGCCCAGGTCGCAGGCCTGGGTAAGTTGCGAACACCGGCAAGGAGTCCTGAAAGGACGGCATAAATTAAGATCTTGTCTTATTTTTTATACCGTCCTTTCAGGACTCCTTTTCTATGTTTATCTTTACCCAGGCCTGCGACCTGGGCTGTATCATTACAGCCCTACCGGGCCTAAGAATTGATTTCCGATCTTTTTTCTTCCATTCAGCATTCAGCGTTTAAAAAAAGTCGAATTTCTCTTTTTCCCTCTTCAGTTCAGCGTTCATCGTTCATAATTCATCGTTTAAAAAAAGGGGGGCATCTGATCTTGCAAAAGATCAGATGCCCCCCTTTTTTGTTTTAAGGTGAGTTGGATTTGACAAAGGATACAGGAGACGGAGGGATCGGCAAGGGTGTTTCTGGAGAAGTTTCGAGGAGTTCGATTTGGGCTTGGATTTTTGTTGCTAAGTCTTGCTTATCATAAGATTTTCCTTGTGCTGCTGTTTTGACGAGAGCAATGATTTGCTTGAGATCTGCGTTTGTATCTGTTTCAGGAGCGCACTGTACGCAGTGAGTTAAGCTCTCAGAGTCTTCAGGAGCGCAGCTGGTAGAGTAAAGTTTTACGCTGTGGAGCCAATCGAGAACAGGATTTCCTTTGTGACTAGGAGTTGTGGATGAGTCCCGTCTCCCATATGTGGCAGGAGGGGTAGGAGTTACAGAAGGGGGGCGAATGTGTGATAATGATGGTCCAGACATAATGAGCTCCTTATATAAATAGGGTTATTCTCTCTTGTAAGCTATCTAGAGAGAGGGGTGAATTTGTTTTTATGTATTGTCTTAGAGGGGCAGTTGCCTCACTTTTCCAGTTAGGAACAAGATCAGATTGTAGCTGATGTCTCATTTTATCCATTCCATGAATAAGGGCCTTGGGTGCAATAGATGGTAAATCAGCTTTAAAAAGATTTAAGGAGGTTTCTAATTCTTTTGCTTTTTGAGCAGTAGCGCCTGGGCGTTCTTTATACTCATTTATTTCCACTTCTAAACTTGAGCTTAAGCATTCTGTAACAAGCTTAGCGAAGATCTCGATATAATCAGGATGTTTCATAAATTTTTGAAGCATCTCTAGATAATTTTCTTTCATAGGGCTTTTTAGGAGATCTGCGTGGATCTCGTTGTCAATTGTGTACATTTTAATCAAGCGATCTTTAAAGAGTACTATGATGTTACCAAGATTTGATCCTCGAGTAATAAAAGAGGGAAAGTTATGTGCATCGTAAGTGCAACAGGTTTCTCCATCCCACTCAAATTTGAAAAGGCGGTCAAGATTGCCAACAACAAAAAAATCTAAAAACGCAATTTCTCCTAAACTAGCGAAGAATGCATTTTCTAAACCTGCTGCTTTGATATCTTTGTATTTTTCACATAAGAAGGCAAAAAGATTTCCTTCTGGAATTTTTTCACTAAGCATTACTTGATTTGTGATTTGACCTTCTGAAGGTGTAATGATTACTTCAACGAGGGTGCCTTCTGGGGCCTCTTTTGGAGCTAATCTTGTTCTTACAGTAACAGGTCCTATTGTTGGAGGTTTTTCTGGTGCAACAATTTGGGTAAATTTCAGAAAGATGGTTCTTAACCTTTCAGTACGACTTTTGCTAATGAGTTCTCTAGTTAAGCCCCTTTCAATAATCCCGCCTGTAAAATCTAAACAAGCAATCTCGGGAACATTCGTTTTAAAGCCTATTCTATAAATATGGTTAGCAATGATCTCATTCCAGTCAGTCCATTTCACGACAAAAGCATTGATTTTTCCATCTCGTACAAGAGTTGTCATAATCGTTGGCCCGAGCGCTCCTTTAAACGATCTTACGAAAGAGGATCCTGCAGAAATACCATGAATGTCTTTTTCTAGGCGCCGCCTTAGCTCTGCTAAATTGTGAGAGGAATCTATGTGGGCTTGAATAAAAGTTCTTAATGCTCCTTCAGTTGTTTTAGCGACAATTTCTTCTGGAGTTTTTTCAGTTAAAGCCGTTAAAAAGCCTGCACAAGCTCTCTTTTTAAAAGAAGGAAGAGGATGAGGGGGAATGGAGTGGAGCAATTGAGCAGCACGTAACATTCCTTGGCTATCGTGTTCAATTTGATCAATAGAACCAGTAATAATTCTTGGAATTGTATGTGTATTAATATTATTTGCCATAATGTAACGATTATAGCATTTATTAAAATAAAAATGAACTAAATTATAAACTATTGATATTAAATAGTTTAAGTTGTTCTAAGGTCTTCCATTCATCCATTTCCTGGTTCCAGAGGTAAGTAGAAGATGTAATAATCCCTTTTTTAAACTCATCATGAAGCTTTTGTTCGCTCATGGGGCCAAGGCAGGTATTCGCAGGGTCAAGATAGTGCCAGAGTTTCCCTGAATAGGAATAGGGGACAGGCTGTGCGAGAACTGGCTCGGTTTGTTTTTTCTTAAAAGGAAAAAAGATGAGGAAAAGAAGTCCTAGAACTCCACACATGAGCCCAATAAAAAACCAAAGATAAGGGTTTTTCTTATTGCGATAGGCATAAAAGCCGCAGCTAAGCCCGCACACAACTCCAATAATGACAGTAATTAAGTTTTGCATAGCAAAATCCTAACATAAATCCGACTTTTACGCGATGTGCAACTTTATACGGCTGAAAGATCGGGCTCGGGCTCGCACACGGGCTCGGGCTCGAATCCGGAAAGAGAAGAAGACTTAAGTTTGATCGTTCTTTCGAGCCCGAGCCCGTGTGCGAGCCCGAGCCCGATCTTCCTCTTGCTTTTTCTCTTGGTTTAATCAAATTCTCAATTTCCGAATTTACTTGGGTATAATTGGCATCGGGGTATAAATTAGAGAGTTTAAGAGGTGGGTTTATGGTACATGATAAATTGAAGGGGATGGACACGAAGGAAGTAGAGTTGCCTGATACTGTTTTTATTCGAGATATTGAAAATAGAGTTTTTCAGTCGATTGTTCTCCAATGTTTAACGAGAATTGAGGGTGTGGCTTTTCTTGAAGGAAATATCCTTGATACCTTGCTAGGAAGAGAAACAGAAGGGATTAAAGGGATTCAGGTAGAACAGGATCTTAAAAATCATTCTGTAAATGTTAAGCTAGAAGTGAATCTTTCTTATGGATTTTCTATTCCTGAAAAAGCTGAAGAGATCCAGTTAAAAATTGCAGAAGATATTAGTCGCTTAACAGGGCTCCATGTGGGTTGTGTACATGTAGTGTTTAAAACGATTATCTCTCCCAAAGAAGCTTTAGAGGGTTGTATTACTCATTGTCATACAAGGCACACTAAGTAATTTTCTTTAGTTTTTCGATGTCTTTTGAGGTAATTCCCTTTATTTTTTTTAGTTCTTCAGGGGAGGCTTCTTGGATCCGTTTGAGGCTGCCGAAATGCTGAAGAAGGCGCTGACGTTTGGTAGGGCCAATTCCAGGGATCGTATCTAGAGAGCTTTTAATGGTGCGCTGCTGCTTATGGAAGGAGATTGCCGTGCGATGGGCCTCATCCCGGATTTGTTGCAAGAAAAAGAGCAGGGGAGAGTGGGGTTTTAGGTGGATGGGATCTTTATGCTCGGGGAGGAAAATTCTCTCTTCTGTAAGCCCCTTTGTATGTTTTGCATCTTCTTTGGCAAGAGAGATCACATCTACGGAAGCGATATCAAGCTCTTTAAATACTTCAAGCGCAATATTGAGTTGCCCTTTTCCTCCATCTACAATGATGAGATCGGGAAGATCGTCTTCTGCTTTCGCACGTGTCAGTCTTCTTGATAGTACTTGGTGAAGGGCTGCGTAATCATCAGGTTTTGAGATCCCTTTAATTTTAAAAAGGCGTTTCCTTTTTGCTTCCCTTTCTCCGTTTGTGTACGCAGCCATGGAAGCGACAAGATGGCTTCCTGAAAGGCTAGAAGTATCGAAGCATTCGATCCGTTTGGGATACCGATTGAGTTTACACGTCTCTTGAAGATCGAGGAGCATTTTTTCTTTGAGCTCTTCTTGATCTTTTTCTAGTCTAAAGATCGCCTGTGCATTTTTTGTTGCAAGTTCTATGAGAATTTTCTTTTCCCCAATTTTCGGGGTGATGATCGATGTTTTAACGATTTCTGACAAAGCTTCTGTTAATTTGACAGGCACTAAAATTTCTTCAGGGAGCTCTGTCTTGTAGTGCTGCAAAATAAACGATTCCAAAAGGTCCTCATCGTCTTCGACCACCTCATTAAATGTGAAGTGCTCAGAGCCTACTAATTTACCTTCGCGAAATAGAAGTTGAGCGACAATCACAACGTCTGCGTGTCTATAAATGCCAAGAACATCTGTATCTTTCCCTTTTGTTTTTGCCACAACCTGTTCTTGATCGGTTACATGCTCGATCTGTCGAATAGTTTTTAAAAAGGCGTTTGCTTTTTCAAATTCCATCTCTGCAGAGGCTTTTTCCATCTCTTGGTAAAGCTCTTTTAAAACTTCTTTGTCTTGCCCTTTTAAAAACTTGATTGTGCTTTCGACAAATTGGTCATACTCCTCTTTTGAGCATTTGTTAACACATGGAGCGATACACCGTTTTATGGAATAGAGAAGGCAAGGCCTACTTCGCCGTTTTAATTCTTCATCTGAGCATTGTCTTAGAGGAAAGAGCCTTGCAATGAGTTCATAGGTTTGTCTTGCAGCAAGCGCGTTTGTGTAGGGTCCAAAATAGAGTCCATCTTCTTTTGCGGCCCCTTTGTATCTTACAAGACGCACTTGTGGCCACTGATGTTTATGATTGATCATCAGGCTGACAAAAGTTTTGTCATCTTTAAGAAGAACGTTGTATTTAGGCTTATGCTTTTTGATGAGAGTGTTTTCAAGAAGGAGTGCTTCTTTTTCAGATAAAACTAAAATAGTATCAATATGGGTTACTTGAGCAATGAGCAAAGGGATCATCGCTCTACTATCTCTTCCTGGAACGAAGTACTGCTTGATTCTCTGTTTTAAATTTTTTGCCTTTCCAACGTAAATCACAATTCCTGCGCTATTTTTCATTAAATAGACACCAGGTTCGGCAGCAAATAAATCTAAACTCAACTTTTCCATTTGAAAAGCTCTAGCTGTTTGGGCTGTACCTGTTTTATTTCGAGAGTTTTTAATCTTTCTTTAGCGCGAACAATCACTTCGTGGGGTAAGCCTGCAAGTTTGGCTACATGGATTCCAAAGCTTTTATCGGTGCTCCCTTTAACAATTTTTCTTAAGAAAATAATCCCATCCTCTCCTTCATGAACAGAAACATGGTAGTTTACAGCGCCAGGAAGTTCAGTAAGCTCCCAATAGTGGGTGGCAAAAAGTGTTTTTCCTTTAAGATGCTCGCAAATAGCCCATGCAATGGCAATCCCATCATAGGTGCTAGTTCCCCTTCCTACTTCATCGAGAATAATCAAGGATTTTGATGTAGCATTATGTAAAATATTCGCAGCTTCTGTCATTTCAACCATAAAGGTCGATTGCCCTCTTGATAGATCATCGCTAGCTCCAATCCTCGTAAATACCTTATCTACAACTCCAATATGAGCCGCATCTGCTGGGATAAAAGAGCCTATCTGCGCCATGATGCAAAGAAGGGCTGTTTGTCTAATGTAAGTGGATTTTCCAGCCATATTAGGTCCCGTAATCAAGATCAACCGGTTTTTTTCATTATCAAGGAGTGTATCATTGGGAATAAATGAATCGTTTTCTATAACCGGATGCCTTCCTCCTTTGATTTCAATCTTTCCCCCATCATCAATCGTAGGTCTAATATACCCCCGTTTTTGAGAGACACGGGCAAGAGAAAAGATGCAATCAATATGGGCAATTTTTTCTGCAATTCTTAAGACCATTTCCGCATAGCCTGCCACCTGCTCGCGCAGTTTTTGGAAAAGGATCGCCTCTAAGCTTGAAAGTTTATATTCGGCTGATTGGATTTTATTTTCATATTCTTTGAGTTCGGGCGTGATGTATCTTTCTGTATTTACAAGAGTTTGTCGTCTTTGGAAATGGATCGGCATTTTATCCGTCTGAGAGCGCGGTACTTCAATGTAATATCCAAAAACTCCAGTAAAACCCACCTTTAACGTTCTAATTTGGGTTTCTTCTCTTAGCTGTGTTTGATAGTTTGCAATCCAGATAGAACTATCTGTAGATAAATTTCTCAGTTCATCGAGCTCTGCATTGTATCCTTCTCTAAAAATCCCCCCATCACTTACGCGGAAAGGAGGATTGTCTACAAGAGCGGCCTTGATGAGCTCGATAAGTGGATTTGGGTCTTCCAGCTCAGGCCTTGTTTTTGAAAGTTCTGGTATAGGTTCTAAAGAAAATCTTAAACCTGCAATGTCTTTTGGTGTTGCGTAGCCTGATTGGATCCGCATCATCATCCTTTCAAGGTCTCTAATATGCTCTAAATTGCAAGGCTCAGCATCTACAATAGCCTCTTGTCTTTTATAAATTTCTTCCACCGAAATAAGAGGGTAATTCACCCAGTTTTTAAAAAGCCTTCCCCCCATCGGAGTTTGCGTATGGTCTAAAAACTGGAGAAAAGCGTCTAGTTCCAAATGTTTTTGTGCGACATGGCTTAGTTCTAAATAAGTTGCATCTTTGCGTAGGTGGATTACTTTGATGTGATCTAGATTTAGTCCCAAATCTTCTTTCACATATAGAAGAAGTGCTCCTGCTGCATTTATGGCGGCGTTTCTTCCTTTGAGTCCAAATCCATCCAAGTTATGCACCTTGAAGTGTTTTAAAAGGGTATCCGCACAAACTTGAGGATCAAAATGCCAAGGCTCACGTGCATGGGCATTTTCAACAAGCTCTCGGTGTTTCTTTGAGATCAGAATTTCAGAGGGTTTCAACCTGAAAATTTCATCTTGTAAGTTTTTAACTTCACATTCTTGAACTCTAAATTCTGCTGTTGTTAAATCAAGTAAAGCAAGACCACAAACTTCATTGATCACGCTGATCGCTGCGATAAAATTATTCTTTTTGTCAGATAAAAGAGTAGAGTTAATGATCGTCCCAGGAGTGACAAATCTGACAATTTCCCGTTTGACAATTCCCTTCACAGTTTTGGGATCTTCCATCTGTTCTGCAACAGCTACTCTGTGCCCGCGTGCAACTAATCTATCAATATACGTATCAATCGTATGTGCTGGCACCCCACTCATGGGAGTTTCTTGCCTTTTCGTTAAAGTGAGATCTAATTCCTTTGCGAGCAAAACAGCATCTTCTTCAAACGCCTCATAAAAATCACCCAAACGGAAAAGGACAATTGCTCCATCTGCTTTTTGTTTGCATGCCTGCCATTGAACCATCATCGGAGATAAAGTAGCCATAGGCATTTCAGGATAAACGATTGCACGAATTTGCGGAAGATCTAAGCGTGTTTAAGTGAACAAGCTCTTAGTTAGTAAGGGAGTTGTATAGTAAAACATCAGGATTAAAGACGCTTTAGACCTACACTCCAATGTTTTCCACTGCCATTCCAATGTCTTCAAATCTATATTGAGGGTTAGCAAGAATTCCTGCCAGTATTTCCGGACTAATATCATACCGTATCGGGGCCCGTACCGCCGCAAGGAGTGCAGGATCAAGAGGGCGAATACTATCCAAGGCTATCCTTATCATTCTGGGAATGTCCAAGCCAGGATCTAGAGCCCCTGGAGGTTGAAAGTCCATTTGGAACTGATTTTGAAGCTGAAGAGCGAGCACTCCATCTTCGTGAATTTGAACTTCATTTCTTCTGGGGGGAAGAATAGGTTCTACAGGTTCTCCATTTATGGACGTGATTCTTGTTCGACATAAAGGACAAGAGTTAGCTACGTTTGCAGCACTGACTCGGCGCATGTCAACCAAGCAATCCCTATGGAAAATATGGTCGCAATTCAATACGCCTCTTTGCTCTTCTGCTTCATAATTACTCATGCAGATAGAACATGAACCGTTGTTTCCATGATTTGCATTATTAATGGGATTACTCATTGTTACCTCCTATTATTTCCTCTAATTATATATAAATATTATTTTATTTTCAACTAAAATCCGTTAATAAAGCAAGCCCGATAGGCTTAAGAGCTTATGATGCTTCTATGAAGGGCTTGCAGTCATATAAAGCACATAATACTTTGGTTATTAATAGGTTGCTATTAAAATCTGAAGGAGAGTGTAAATATTCGGTGAACCACTTTATTGAGTAATATTGGGATAATTTGCTAGGAAACTAACTTACTCATCTTATACAAAATGGTGTGGCCAGTTCCTGGCTCGGATGGATGAGTGGATCTTCTCCGTGGGTTCCTCACATTCGTTCGTCACACCACGGCTAACAACTGCCATCGCTTACGCGATTTGATTACCGCTTTGCGGTTAAGATGAGATCAGGTTTCAATAACAAAATTGGATGCTGTTCTTAACCGTGAAGCGGTTGTTAAATCGCGTAAGCGATGACAGTTGTTAGCCGTGGTGTGACGAACGAATGTGAGGAACCCACGGAAATTGTATACCCTACATCTGAGCCAGGAACTGGCGATAGTGCGCATGCGAGTATGAACAGTCTGCGAGTTTTTTTTCATAAATGAACAGCTTCTTTGAGGATTTGTTTTTTCAGCTTTCTTTTTTAAAGATGTTGGAGATCGAGGCTGTGATTGATTTGGTGGGAGTGGAAAGGTCTTTTGAAAAGTGGTGGCTCTGTTCGTGGGGCTCTTCGGTAGTGAAAATTTTATTTTGCTCGTTTTTTGTTTTGTCGATTGCTTTTTCGAGCTGTTTTCTGGCGGTTTGGCAGAAAAGATCGAGCCTTTTTAAGGCCTCTTCGAGGCTTTCTAGTTCTTGTTGGATTTGCTGGGGAGTTTTTTTGTTTTTAGGTTCGTATAAGCGGGAGTGTGTTTGCGCTTCTTGAAGATCGATGTTCGATTGAAAGACATCTGTGAGTACGGATGTCATTACTTCTTTAATTTTGTTCTTTAAGGCGTTGATTTCTGGATTCATATTACTAGAGATTATAGAATAAGTTATGCCCATATACAAGAAAGAAAGTTTAGAGGTGTTGCGAGAGAGGATCGATTTGGCTGAAGTGGTCTCTGCTCACCTGAGTTTGCAACGTTCTGGAGCCTCTCATAAGGCTCTTTGTCCTTTTCATGAAGAAAAGAGCCCTTCTTTTATGATTCAGAAAGGGGAAAAGCATTACCATTGCTTTGGATGTGGAGCTCATGGAGATGCGATCGCTTTTTTGATGGGACATTTGAAAATGAGCTTTATCGACTCAGTGGAGTATTTGGCGGAAAAATTTCACGTCCCCCTCGAAAAACAAGAGGAATTTACGCAGGATAAGGGGCCGAGTAGATCGGTGTTGCGAGACGCTCTTGAAAAGGCTTGTCAATTTTTTCATTTTAATCTTCTTTATAGCGAGGAGGGAAAGGCATCCCTTGCTTATTTGTATAGCAGAGGGATCGACTTGGAATTTATCAATTCTTTTCAAATTGGATACGCTCCCAAAGAATCAGAGTTGTTTTTTAAAGTGATGCACGCCCAAGAAGTGACAGGGGAGGTGCTTGAAACAGCGGGGCTTATACGGAATAGACGCGCTTTTTTTCTTGAGAGGATTACCTTTCCTATTCGAGATGTATCAGGCAATGTGATCGGTTTTTCTGCTCGTAAGATTAGAGAGGAAATTTTTGGGGGAAAATATATCAATACCCCAGAAACGCCCCTTTTTAAAAAATCGCATGTGTTATTTGGGCTGAGCTACTGCAGATCTAGAATCACAAAAGAAAGAACGGTGATTGTTGTAGAAGGGCAGATTGATGCGCTTCGTCTTATTCATACAGGGTTTACGTATACAGTAGCAGGGCAGGGGACTGCGTTTGGAGAAGGGCATGTTAAGGAACTGTTACAGCTAGGAGTCAATAAGGTTTATTTAGCTCTCGACGCAGATAATGCCGGAAAGGAAGCTGCGGTGAAAATCGGACATTTTTTTCAAAAAAAGGGGGTAGAGGTTTTGGTGGTGAATCTTCCTGAAAAAACCGATCCTGATACTTATGTAAGAGAGTTTGGTAAGGAAGGATTTTCAAAGTTATTGCAATCGAGCCAAGACTATCTGACCTTTCTTTTTACACATCAATCGAAAAACCTCGATCTTAAGTCTCCTTCTCAAAAAAATGGGTGTGTAGAGGCTATTAGCGTCAAAATTAGAGAGTGGGAGCATTCTGTGATGGTTCATGAAAGCTTAAAGAAGCTTGCCACACTTGCAGATGTTCCTGAAAAGATGCTTGGAGTGGGGCAGGATATCCTACCTCCTGAGATTCATTATAAAAAAGTGGGAAAAGTTTCTTTCATGGAAGTAAATGGAGATAAAATTTTAGAAACAGATCTCCTCCGTTGGCTTTTTTTAGCAGGGCAAACGATTCCCCGCCTTGTAGAGATTACACAGAAAAATATCACCCCTGATTTACTGAAAATAGAGATCTGTAGACGGTTATTTACCTTCTATTTCGAGAAAAGACCTCCTGATATTTTTTCCGTAGGAATAGAGCTCCAAGATCCGGAGAGTCAAGCTATTCTTCAGGAGATTGTGCAGAAAAAAATCTACTTTCAAAAAGCAGAGATCCATTTAATGGAAACGATCCAAAAGATTTTAGAAAGAAACTGGATGGAAAAAAGGGAACTTGCAATAGTAAATGAAAATCTTCAGCTTCTAGCTGAGCTCATTAAAAACCCGCCGAAGGTGATCTTATGAAACCTACGATTTTTTATGATAGGACATGTTCTGTATGTAGACGGTCAATGGCTTTTGTAAAAAGGATCGATAAAAAAAGAATTTTTAAGTTCGAGTCTCTAAAAACTCCTGCAAACTCTCTCATCCTCCTTGAACATGAAAAAAAGTGGACCCGTGGCCGCGGCGTCTTTCGGATCTTCTGGCTCATCGGTGGCAAGTGGAAGCTTATCGGCTGGCTCTGCTTCATCCCTTTCGGCATCGACCAAGCCTACAGCATTTTTGCTCGCATGCGCCACAAGATAAAATAACTCA
>JABDHB010000021.1 GCA_013285775.1 Chlamydiota bacterium
TGGCCGGCTCCGACTGACGGGACGGCTTTAGACTTCTTTCAAAGCTTGCTTTGAAAGAAGTCTTGCCGCCCGCGGAGGAGGATTCCTGTCCCGAGCAATTTTCTTAGAAAATAAGCCATCTGTCATTCATTAAATTCTTGAATATTAGATTCTCAAGGCTTAATATTTTCCTAACCTTTTGAAAAGCGGAACATTTATGGCAAACATACCTAAGAAGACAACATTCAAAGAGAAGGAAAGTAAATTAGTCGTTTTTGAAGACAATCAAATCCGTCGTATATTTCATAATGATAAATGGTATTTTTCGATTTTAGATGTAATTCGAGTGCTAGAATGTACGACTGATCCCAGGCGTTATTGGCCAGAATTAAAAAAGCAACTTATTGATAATGAAGGTTTTGCTCAGTTGCTCGGAAAAATCGAGCAACTGAAACTTGAGTCTAGTGATAGAAAAAAATACCTCACTGATACAGCCAATACGGAGACAATGCTTCGCATTATTCAATCTATACCTTCCCCAAAAGCAGAGCCCTTTAAAAGATGGCTCGCCCAGGTGGGATATGAACGTATTCAGGAAATTGAAGATCCGGAACTAGCAACTAAACGCACCCGCGCTATTTACAAAGCCAAAGGATATAGCGATGCATGGATTGAAAAACGGATGCGCGGCATTGCAATACGTGAAGAGTTAACGGATGAATGGGACAATAGGGGTGTAAAGATTCAACGTGAATATGCCATTTTGACTGCTGAAATTTCAAAGGCAACCTTTGGAATGACTCCATCTGAATATAAGGAACATAAAGGCCTGCAGCGAGAAAATCTTAGAGATCACATGACCGATCTCGAGTTGATTTTTTCAATGCTTGGAGAAGCTGCAACGAAAGAAATAGCGGTCAACCAGAATGCTCAAGGTTTTGATGAAAACAAAAGAGCTGCTAAAACAGGTGGTAAGATTGCAGGAAATGCAAGACTTCATCTGGAAAAAGAAAGTGGCAAGCGGGTTATCTCAAAAGAGAATTATTTAAATAACCAATCTTCAATAGTTACAGAAACTCCTGCATTGGAATTTGAAGATGAATTTGAGTAAAGGGAATTTTTCTATTGCTATTGAAAAGGATCGGAAAAAAACAAAAAGATATGCTAAGATTGCAACAATTATTTATCTTTTTTTTGTTTCCTTTTCTATTTATGATGGCAGCTGCTAGTGTCATGATATTTGATAGCCCCAGTATGACAGTGCCCATTGGCTTATCGATCATTTTCATGTATTTTTGCGTCCCATTATCAATACCATTTACCCTCTACCTTGTCTGGTCTCGATATTCACAGAATAATTATAAAAAAAGTCGTCAGTTCTGTCTACTTCCTTTAGGTCTCTCGATTGCAACAATTGCGTATGATGCCTTAGTTGAGGTTATCCGGGCCCTGTTTTAATAGTCTTGTCTAAATCAAAATATTTTCTTACCGCTTATCCTTTCTAAAAGATATTACTTTTTAAGAGATTAAGTTCTATCTATTTGTTTTTGCGAGGAGGCATCTTCAGCATTGGTAATAATTGGAAAGTTTCTTTGATCTTGATCTGGTTGTGCATGGCCTCGGTTTTTAAATGAGAGCCAATCAATTATTAATTTAATTATTATTTTTACAAATTCCTGCAACATAATTTATATTTAAGTGTTTCTTTTTATTAAAAATGTGCTTTTTTTTGACTAGTTTATTCATTGATAGTATATAATTTCGATGTATTTAGCAACTTTAAAAGGGAGAAAGCTATGCGTCGATTTTTAATGCCTGTTATTAGTTTGTTTGCTAGCTCTTTAATGGCAGAACAAGTAGGAAATATGGAGTATAAGCTGCCAGAGATTCAGGAAAATTGGAAAATAGCGAATGAGTTTCATGGAAATGCCAAAAGAAAAAGCTCAACCGTTATCTATATCCCAGAAAGTGATACTTCTGAAAACATGCAGGAATTTTTTGCTGTTCATGTAAGCAATCTTCCTTCAGAAAATTTAGATGAAGAGTCTTTAAAAAAACCTTTTGATGTTTTATTTCCCGGTCAAGAAATCGAAATGACTATTCTTGAAAAAGATGCATCATCTGCGATGTATGCATGGGCAGCAAAAGAAGAATTTTTCAAAGGTCTTGGGAGAGTATTTACTAACGAAAATGGAACCAGCATGATTTCATGGCAAGCCGAAAATGCTGACATTTTTGAGGCTCACAGAGAGGTCGTAGTCAAAGCGCTAAAAGAAGCAAAAATCGTCAACAATAAGTAAAAAATCTAGCTTATAAAAATACATCATGGAAATGACGATTATCATTTCCATGACTTATACAAACTAGGGTAGTTTTTAGGGTACTTGCAAAAATCGTAATAATCACAGAAGATGTTCTTCATCTTCCGCAAAGAGTAGCCCAATCTTCTAGAGGTCGTCAGCCAATGCTAGCTTACGCAAAATAGTGGCGCCAGTTCCTGGCTATGAGAAGGTGGTGCATCTTTTCCGTGGGTTCCCACTCACGGCTAACAACTGCCATCGCTTTGCGATTTGACAACCGCTTCGCGGTTAAGATGAGATCAGGTTTTAATAACAAAATCAGATGCTGTTCTTACCGCAAAGCGGTTGTCAAATCGCAAAGCGATGGCAGTTGTTAGCCGTGGTGTGACGAACGAATGTGAGGAACCCACGGAGAAGATCCACTCATCTTATCCGAGCCAGAAACTGGCGACACCATTTTACGTAAGGTGAGTGATTTAAAACAACCTTGAGAGGTTCTGCTGCGTTGGCTCTGCAGCATCTTTTTTGTCTTCACTCGTGTCTTGTTCTAGAACAATGACCACTCGCTCCAGAACAAAAAATCTGCGCAGCTGAGCTGCATATCTCTCTCAATTATATTTTACATCACTATAATCGTCAGAGCTCCATGATTTGATAACATGAAAATTTGGGAGTGCTCTCTATTGCAGGATCCATCTCTTTAGGGCATAGGCATAGGAAGTCTTCCCAAAGATCAACTATCATGGTCGATGAACACTGTTTTTCTGGGGATTCTGCTTTTTCATATATGACAATTTCCACAACTCCAGCGAATTTGAAAGATGGATTGCCGAGTGTTGCTAGCGGTGCATGATCTCTTACAGCCAATTTGTCTATGTTATCGCAAGAAAAAGTAGGTCCCATAACGGCGTGATCTTTATTATCTTGTTTATCTCGTTTAAGCATTAGTCTGTTTAATCCTGCTTGATTAGGGACGGGCTCAAGACGTGCAATTTTTTCTGCTGTTTCATCGCAAAAAATCATTTCCCCTTTAAAAGTCAGTAGAGGAATGTTGTCAAAGACTGAAGTTTGTGGAGCAGGTGCAGAAGCTGTAGCAGATCCAACGCTCATAGTTTTCTCCTTTGTGAGGTTTGTGAGCGTGCATTCTATTTAGTTTTTACATAAATTTCAATAATTTTCAAAAAAATCCATGTCTTTAAGAGCTTTTATTTCTTTATCCAGTAAATAAGCCAGAATGTCCAATGTAATTGGATATTCTGGCTAAAAAAAGTCAGTAGGGTTTTCTTGACATTTACGAAAGAGAATCCAATATCAAGAATAAAGATAATATGTTATACCTAACGTGATTCAAAATTTGGTTTTTGACTGCGCTGAAGGCGGCACCTTCGCATCCAGCCCGCCCCGGTCCTAGGTTTTCAATAGTAACCGGGGCAGAATCGGATGCAAATTTGCCGCCTTCAGCTTTGTCAAATTCCCAAATTTTGAATCACGTTAGGTATAGCTTTGAGGGCATTATGCTTGAAGTCAAATCGGTCTCCAAGATCTACAGGCGGACAAATAAGGTTGTCACTGCTTTGCAAGACATTTGCCTTACTATTGAAGAAGGAGATATTTACGGGATTATTGGATTAAGCGGAGCTGGAAAATCGACACTCATCCGCTGTTTGTCCTCGTTGATACACCCTAGTTCCGGAGCTATTTTTTTCGATGGAGAGGATGTGGCTAACATGAAAGGGGGTCGGCTCCGCGCTTTTCGCAAATCCATTGGAATGATTTTCCAACATTTTAATCTTTTAACTTCAAGAACGGTTGAAGGCAATATAGCCTATCCTCTGGAAATTGCAAACATTTCTCGGGAAGAACAAATTGAACGAATCGATAAGTTATTGAAACTGGTTGGTTTGGAAGAAAAGAAAAACACTTATCCTGCTTTTTTAAGCGGCGGACAAAAACAGAGGGTGGGGATTGCACGCGCACTCGCGAATCAGCCCAAAGTTTTATTGTGCGACGAAGCTACATCGGCTCTCGATCCTCATACCACAAAAGAAATTTTAGAGCTCTTAAAAACGGTCAACAAGGAGCTTGGCATTACCATTGTTTTGATCACGCATGATATGGAAGTCATCAAACGAATATGCACCAAAGTTGCCGTGATTGAAGCAGGAGAAGTTGTGGAGGAAGGTTCTGTATCTGATATTTTTACGACTCCTAAACATCCAACAACGAAGCAATTTATTCAAAGAACTTCTCATGAACTTCCTGAAGAATTTTTCAAACCTTCTTCCCCTAACCGTAAATTATTACGCTTGCGATTTAGAGGAAAGGCTGCTAGTGAACCTTTGATTTCTCAAATCGTTAAGAAATTTGATGTAGAAACTAATATTCTTTTGGGATGGATTGATAAACTCCAAACCATAATTATTGGAACTTTGATTATTGAACTCACAGGTTCTCCGGAAGGAATCGCCCAGTCGATTGCCTACCTGGCTGAGCATGCTGTACAATGCGAGGTTCTTGAAAATGGGTCCTAATATTGATCTTGCTCTGCAGCTTTTACCTCTGCAACTATGGAATACGGTTTACATGGTTTTTGCTTCCGCTTTTTTTGCCCTCGTTATTGGATTGCCCATTGGCGTTATTTTAACCATTACCAGCAAAGGTCATATCAAGGAGCACCCTTCTTTTTACAAGACGCTTGAAACCATTGTAAATATTGGGCGCTCATTTCCTTTTGCTATTCTCATGGTTGCGTTGATTCCTTTCACAAGGTGGGTTGTAGGAACAAGTTTAGGAACTACAGCAACCATCGTCCCTTTGACCATTGCCGCAGCCCCTTTTATAGCTAGGCTTATCGAAGCTAGTTTAAAGGAAGTTGATCAAAACATTTTGGAAGCTGCTATTGTGATGGGGTCTACAACATGGCAGATCATTACAAAGGTATTACTGCAAGAAGCTCTCCCTTCCATTATTACAGGAATTACCCTTACTATTGTCTGTTTGGTGGGATATAGTGCCATGGCCGGATTGGTCGGCGGGGGAGGCTTAGGACAAGTGGCTATTCAGTATGGGTATAACCGTTTCAATACATTTATTATGGTCGCAACGGTGATTCTCCTTGTTTTACTCGTTCAAATAATTCAATGGGCAGGTGGCCGCCTCGCTCAATCTATTGCAA
Source organism: Chlamydiota bacterium (assembly GCA_013285775.1). Classification (GTDB taxonomy): domain Bacteria; phylum Chlamydiota; class Chlamydiia; order Chlamydiales; family Rhabdochlamydiaceae; genus JABDHB01. The sequence goes on from JABDHB010000021.1 coordinate 5,455, forward strand.
AAAAAAGAGGAAGGATTTCTCATGAATAAATATTGGATGTGCGTTATTACCGTTTTGGGTTGCCTATTTGTCAGTTGTTCCAAAGAGTCAAAAAATGCATTAAAGATAGTTGCAACACCTGTTCCTCATGCGCAAATGTTGGAATTCATAAAACCTGATTTAAAGGCAAAAGGGATAGATTTGGTGATCATTACTACAGAAGATTACAATATGCCAAATAGAGCTCTTGCCAATAAAGAAGTAGACGCCAATTTTTTCCAGCACATTCCCTTCTTGGATGAGCAAATCAAACAATTTGGTTATTCCATTGAAAGTCTTGCTAAAATTGAGCTCGAACCGATGGGCATTTACTCCAAAAAATTGCATTCTCTCAACGATTTACAAACAGGTGCGATAATAGCAATCCCCAATGATCCAACGAATGAAGCAAGAGCTTTGCTTTTATTGCAAAGCGAGGGGCTTTTGCAACTACAAAACTCGGACGATCTCCAATCAACCATTTTAAATATCACGAGTAATCCCAAAAATCTTAAGTTTATAGAAGTAGATGCAGCGATGCTTCCCCGTACTCTTGCTGATGTTGACGCTGCTGTGATTAATACCAATTACGCTCTTGGCGCTAATCTTGACCCTTTAAAAGACCCATTAGTCCTCGAAAGCAAAGATTCTCCCTACGTCAACGTGCTCGCTGTTCGAACAGGTGATGAATCCCGTCCTGATATTCAAGCGCTAAAAGATTCCATGACATCGGAGAAGATGAGGGCATTCATTATAGAAAAATACAAGGGAGCTGTTCTCCCAGCTTTTTAGGTCAGCAGTTATTTGATTGCTTTCTATTAGTAACTTATGCACGATTTTGGTGAAAAAAGGAGTGTTTATGTCAGCTATTGGAGCCGCAGGAGAAAGCGTTGCTATTTCTCGAGATTCTCCTGAGTCTGTCGAACATACACTTTCTGCGGAAGAGATCGGCGAAAGCATTAGCTCGATTGATGCCCTGAAAATTGAGACAATTAGCACTAAGATCATTGAAAAAGTTCTGAATAACTTAGGCTTTGTTGGAAAGGTCTTTGTCGAGAAACAAGTAAGGCAAAAAAAAGGTTTGGCAGAACTGCCTTTCCCTACAACGATCCCCGCTGTACTAGAGAATAAGCCATTTCTTTCCAATGCAGATACGGCCAAATTTTTCCCTGCAGCTCTGTTGCTTGTTACGACAAAAATATCCTCTGCTTTTTCGACTTCAAGCAATTTCATGGATTCAGGCCTGTGTTTTCAGATATCAGACTGTGAGCCTATGGGATTTGTTCACGATGCAGCAAAACAAACTGGGATCGATCTTACCTCAGATCATATCCCCAGCAAGTATTTTGTGCATTTCAAAGGAGATCTAGAACAAACACGAGAAAAAGCAGAGGTAGTTTTTGTATTAACAGAAGAAAGTGAGGGTATTGAATTTTCAAAATCCACATTTACCATTGCTGAATTACAACAAGAGTTTAATGCAAAATTACAACACTTCTCGCATGAGAAGCCACTTCCAGAACTGAAATTTTAACTTCAATTGCTTGACTTAATAACATTTTTTTCTTTACAGTCGCTTCTTTCTCAATTTTGGTGAGATATGCAGCGATGGCTTTTTCTTCTTTTGTTTTTCCCTCTCATTGTATGGGGAGAATGGGACCAACTTTTTAATGAAGAGGAAGACCCTACTCTTTTTCATCATGTCAACGTCATTACCGGCAATTTGAATTTGTGTTTACAAGATACTGTTGTACAAGGGGCAAAACCCTTTCCTATGATGCGTACGTACACAAGTGCAGGCGCTTTAGAAAAATCAGAACAAGGTTTGGATCTTCTTTTAAGAGAAATGCGCGGTGGTTTTTTGATTCAGGGAGGTTGGAATTTTTTGCCGCATGCGAATTTACTCATTGAACCTGATTACGCAAGACCAAAGTTTCGAGCCTATCTTGCAGAGCCAAGTGGAAATTTAATCCGTTATACTTTTAGCCATAAAAAAAGCAAAGAACTCCTGGTGTTAAAGCCTGCGCAGACGGTCACACAAAACGGCTCTGTACTTAGCGCAAGGACAAATCCCCAAAACAACGTTTTAGAATTGGACTTGAAGAAAGGGGAGGCTACCCTTTATCTTCCCAACGGAGGAGTGCGCAAGTATAAGGGAATGCAATACCACAATCATAAGCATCATACGCAAAAGACATTTTACCATTTAGAAACGGAAAGTTTTTCAAGCGGACATCAGCTTTGTTATTTGTATAACGATAAAAAACGGATCCGCCGTATCGAGATGAAAAATCCTAAAGGAGATAAAACCTATTCCTGGGTCGACTTTGAAATTTTTAAGACAAAAACCCCCTTCCATTTTTCTGCTAAAACATCTGATGGAAAGGTGTTTGACTATCAGGCAATGGAATTTGAAGAACGGGATTATATTTGCAAGGTAAGTAGTAGCGCTCGTGCGCAAGAAGAGATCAGCTATGCGCCAGGAAGAAAAGGAATTGGCGCCAGAGTGGCAAGTTTTGCATTAGATGGGAAAGAACAATTTGTCGCTGGTTACTATCTTCCCAAAGATAAAAAAAGTAGCAAAAATGATTTTTCCGTAGATAAGGTAAGAGTTTTAGAAGCAAATGTAGGCCCAAACGGAGAAAAGATGGCAATCGCCTCTTTTATTTATGAGCCTGGGATCACTCATGTCCGCGATGTTTTAGGCCTTCTCACAAGATATCATTATCAAGCCGGCGCCCTAACCGAAATTGAATACTTTGATGATAGGGAAATAATCTCTTCGGCCGTGCAGTTTCATTATAATGAAAACGGTCAGCTCGAGTGTAAAGCCTCTTTAGATGGAGAGAAAAAACTTCTTTTTTCCAAAACGTTTCATTACGACGCTGCAGGAAATGTTGTGGAAGAAATCCTTCAGGGAAATCTCACTGGAAGTGGCGAGCAAACCAGTTATGCAAAAAAATACACCTATTTACCTGAAAGTCATTTGACAAGCGTTGAGGAAGAAGAAGAGGGGCCGAGCTATAAATATAGATATAAATTAGGAACCGATCTTCCCACTCTAAAACTCACATGCGATAAGGAAAAAATCCTCATCCGAGAGTTTTTCTTTTATGATGATGACAACATCCTCATTGCAGAAATTACAGATGATGGAAATACAGAAGATTCGAACAACCTAAGCGGAGTCAGTGAGCGGCGAATCAAGCGATACGAGATCGATCCTGTAAGAGGACTTGTCTCCTCGATGACAGAATCGTATTTAGAAAACGGGCAAGAAAAACTCCTTAAAAAAATACACTACCAGTATTGCCCCAATTTTCAGGCCTGTAAAGAGGAGGTCTATGATGCGCTCGGCAACTATCGATATACCATGAATACAGAGTATGACTCGTTAGGAAGAATCGTACGAAAAGCCTCTTCTCTTGGAACAGAAAATACTTACCATTATGATTCTCTTGGAAATCTTTTAGAGATGAAAGAGACAGCCTCTCCTAAAAAGAGCTTTGTCTACGATAAGTCATCTCGGCCCATCCTTTCTCAAGAAGGAGAAAAAGTTTCAAAAACCACTTTCGATCCAAAAGGGAGAGTCCTTTCTCAGACAGATTTTAGAGGAAACACGACCACTCAGAATTACGATGCTTTTGGAAGGTGTGTACAAACCGATCTTCCAGATGGATCTTCGATACAATTTGCTTATGATGTACAGGGAAATCTTGTTGCTACGAAAACTCCTAATGGAGAGATGACCGAAACCTCTTATAATACCTTAAGAAAACCTGTACACATTATTCAAAGAGACGGCTCAGAAATCACTCATTTTTATAACAAGAATGGCACCCTTGCACAAACAATTTATCCTGATAGCACAGAGATCCATTACACTTACGATCTATTTCAAAGAACAACTTCCAAAACGATCTATTCTGAGGGCAAAATAGTAGCGGAAGAAAAGTGGACTTATAACGCAGTTCATCTTCTGTCTTACACAAATCCAACCGGGCTTACAACGAGATACACCTACGATGGAGCAGGAAGGAAAATTGCAGAAGAAGCACTTTCTAGAACACAAACTTTTACGTATGATTCTTTAGGGTTTTTAGAAAGAAGCATCTTAAGTGATGTTGCTCATGTGGAAATCCACGATCCTCTCGGAAATGTTATCGAGCAGTGGGAAGAAGATTGTGTGGGCACAATCGAAAATCATACCCGTTTTTTGTACAATCAAGAGGGGAGAAAAGTAAAAGCTATTCGAAAAACTTCGCAAGGAGAGGCAGCAGATCTCTTTTTCTATGACGAAGAAGGAAGACTCATAAAACATGTAGATCCTCAAAGTGCAGTCACAGAGTTTATTTATGAAGACAATAACTCCAAAAAAATTGTCATAGATCCCTTAGGACTTTCCACAGTTGAAACGTACGATCTTTTAAATCGTCTGATCCTTTTAGAAAAGAAAAGTACACCAGGACAAATCGTAGGAAGAGAGGAGTTTTTCTACGATCGTTCAGGCAATAAAATAAAACGGATTTCTTCGGTCTATCATGAAAACCAATTTTCTAGACAAATAGTTGTTTCTTGGGAGTATGACAAGTGTGGCAGAGTAATAAAAGAAGTTGAAGGAAAAGAGAAAATCACTGCTTATGCTTATGATAGGAAAGGAAGGCTTTCTAAACGGGTGCTTCCTAGCGGCATCTCCTTTTTCCATATTTATGATGGCCTAGATAGAATCACAGAACTAAAAAGCTCTGATGGAAAAATCCACTATCAATATGTCTATGCACATGGAGAGGATCCCACAGAAATTTATGACCTTGTCCAAAATATAGAGCTTTATAGAACGTATAATTTGTGGGGTGAGTTAGTAGAAGAGAAAAACTCCTTTGGGCACTCTTATAAATGGAATTATGATACAGTTGGAAGGTGTGTTTCTTTTACCCTTCCTGATGATTCCAAAATCCATTACGAATATTCAGGATTGCATTTAGTTAAAGTAGGGCGCTCTGGTTATGAGCACAGATATACCGAGTTTGATCCAAACGGGCATATCTGCAAAGAAAGCCTTATAGGCAATTTAGGAGTTATAGAAACAGCCCACGATCTTCTCGAGCGCCCCTTTTTACAAACCACTCCTTGGGGTTCCCATTCTGTTTCTTATGGATTATCTCATTTGGTAACGGCTGTTCGCAGCGCCTTTACTGGAGATAAACAGGTAGCTTATGATCCGCTAAATCAAATTACTCAAGAAGGGGAACAAACCTATCAATTCGATTCTCTTGGCAATCCCTTAAATTGCAGGGCAAATGATCTAAATCAAATTCTTTCGACCCCAGATTTCCAATTAGTTTACGATACTGATGGCAATCTCATAGAAAAAATCTCGGGCAAGCAAACGATTTTTTATCACTACGATCCTCTAGGTCGATTGACCTCCATTATTTATCCAAAAAACAAAAAAATCTCCTTTATCTACGATCCCCTTTCTAGGCTCATATGCAAACAGATGAGCGATGGGGAAAAACGTTTCTTTCTCTATGACAGAGATCACGAAATTGGCACATTGGATCCATCTGGAAAAGTTTTACAGCTTAAAGTTCTTGGCTCTGGAATTAAAGGAGATATTGGAGCTGCCATTGCATTAGAGTTAGAGGGGAAAGTGTACGCTCCTTTACACGACTTTTCTGGGAATATCATTGCACTTATCAGTTCCAAAGGGAAAATTGCTGAAAAATACAACCTCACTGCCTTTGGTGTAGATCACTCTTCCGGAACCCTTTCCCCATGGCGCTTTTGTTCCAAACGCTCAGATGAGGGACTCATTTACTTTGGCCTCCGTTTTTACGATCCATCTCTCGGAAGGTGGCTCACCCCCGACCCTTCGGGATTTGCCGATGGATCAAACCTCTACGCGTATGTTCGCAACTCTCCACTTAATAGGTTAGATCTTTTTGGTCTTTCCTCTGAACAAACCTTTCCTTTTGAACTCCGTTTTGACATTGCAGCAACGCCACAAAATATTCCGTGGCATATGCCTCCGTCTATGCATACCATGCTTCATTGCAAAGCAAGCTGCAATGAGATAGAAACCGATTGCTTTATTTTTTATAAAAACGTCCATCAGTTCCAGTTTTCTCCTGAAGGGCTTTCCACAGGCCAAGTAAAGATCATTGATCATTTCAAAGATATCATGCCCAAAGAAGGAAAAACCATAGGGGTCTCCATGTTAATGAATGGGATGAACGTTCCCTTAAATAGTTTTTTGAACATGTGTCAATCTACCTACTCAAAGCTTCCCGAAGGACATCTCTTCATGGGCGTTTATAACCCCTCAGAGGGGCTTTTCAAAGATTTTTTACGCGTAAGAACCGAAATGAAAAGCCAAAAAGACACTCCGATCATTTGTCTGACCCGCCAATTTCTTGTCGCAGTTGCCGATAGCCTCCACAAAATCAACCCCGATCTCCTCTTCCATCTCACCACCCATAGCGAAGGAGGGCTCATCTCCCTCAGATCGATCGAAGGGATGACCCCAGAGCAAAAGCTCCTCATGCAACAACACCTCACCTACACCGGCCTTGGGCCTGCGCTCCCTATGCCTTTGAATTATGCAAACCGCTCTGTTAACTATTATTCAGAAAAAGATGGCGTAACGAAAAGATTTTCCAAACCATATCTTAATAACCCAAATTATGATATACAAGTCATGCCCTGTATGACAGGTAGAAAGGACTTGAGATTTTTCATAGGGGATCACGAATTTATGAAAAATACCTACCAAAGCGTGCTAACAGACAGAATGGAATTTTTAGGAAAAAAAATCGGGTTTTATGAAACTAATACACGTTAAATTGTTTTTTATTTTTAGTTTATTTTGGGGTGGTACAATGCACGCAAAAATCTCTGATTCTCCATCATACTTAGGATATGTTAAAGAAATTACTAGCTCATTTGCAAAAGAAACAGAAAAACAATTCGATCTTTTATGCATAGGCAGTGGCGGGGGAATGCCACATAATGTTGAAGATATATCAATTGCATTTATTGCGTATCGGAAAGGAACAATAAAGGAAGCGAGAGAAATAGAAGTAAAAGCTACAGAAAAATTGCTAGTTGAAATCAATGCAAATAAAAAAATTCAACCTTTTTTAATAGAATATCCATTCAAGGCAAATAGAGCAGAAGTGTCTGTTTCTTTTAGACAAAAGGATGATTCTTGTTACAAAGATGGCAGCGTTGTCCACGTTTTTCAAACAAAAAATAAAGTCTTTTATTACGCTGAAGATCCACTTTCTGGCAAACGAGTTCTTCTCTTAGAAGAACCCTACGAAGAAGCCCGCAAACTTGTCCTGGGTTCCTGATAAGTAGGATCTTTCTTTTAATCTATGAAATGTCTATGCTTTCTCCATGACATTTCCTCAATTCAAAGATAAACATCAATTTGATGCGTTGGTTTCTGCGGAACAATTGCTCAGTTACCAGAAGAGCCTTGGACGTGTTCCAGAGGGGCCATGCCCAACACGGGTCATTCTTTGTTATCAGAGTTCCTTTATGGAACGTGTGGTGGCTACGCACAAAGGGCTCTTTTCTTCGGGGGTTTTTCGAAGGCTCTATTGGTTAAATGATGCTCCTGGAGTAGCAATTGGAGAATATGGGATCGGAGCACCGCGTGTTGTTCTTTCAATGGAAATGATGATCGCATGGGGCGTAAAAGAATTTATTTCTATAGGAACTGCCGGAGCGATTGCGCCTGATCTTAAGCCTGGTGATCTCGTCGGCTGTGATAGGGCGATCCGTGACGAAGGAACTTCTCATCATTATTTACCGGCAGGTCGTTATAGCTATCCAACAGATAATGGAGAGTTTGCTAAAAAATTCCAACGAGTTGGAACAAGTTGGACCCTTGATGCCTTTTTTCGCCACACTAAAGAAGAAATAGCCACGTATCAAAAAGAAGGAGTGCTTACTGTCGAAATGGAGGCGAGCGCTGTGTTTGCAATTGGGCAAATGCGTGGTGTGTCGGTTGGTGCAGGTTTTGTAATCAGCGATCTTTTGTACGAAGAAGGTTGGAATCCTCAATTTCGAAAAGAACCTGTAGAACAAGGACTAGACAGTTTATTGCAAATGGCGGTGGGAAAGTGACCTTATTCATTAGATTTTTTATATTCGTGGTGATGCTATTTAGTCATACAATAAA
>JABDHB010000022.1:0-943 GCA_013285775.1 Chlamydiota bacterium
AGAGGTCCGAAGGACCGTGATGTTACAGCCCAGGTCGCAGGCCTGGGTAAAGATAAACGTAGAAAAGGAGTCCTCAAGAGGCTGCCAGTAAATAGCATCGCAATCGGATTTTGGATTTGTTTTCGCGGTGAAGGAAAAACCTGCAAAAAGAAAACAAAAGACGATCCGATGATATTTGCTGTCAGCCTCGAAAGGACGCTATAAAGAATGGGGCAGGATTTTAATTTATGCCGTCCTTTCAGGACTCCTTATTTGTGTTTGCAATTTACCCAGGCCTGCGACCTGGGCTGTAACATTTTGGCCTTTCAGGCCAAAGAAATCTCCAAACTTGAGTCCGTAGGTGGAAACCTATGGAAAAGATCCACTCCTATAAGGAAGCCAGGAACTGGCGCCACCATTTTGCCACAGCTATTTATGCACTGAGGCTAATTAAAAATAATATTTGATAAATAGTTGTAGCCTTTTGACAAATTTTTATCCTATCTTGACGTATTTGTTATATAATACTCGTAAATATTAATTTTAGAACAAATATGTCATTATCAGTAGGGAATGGGTCATCTGGATCAATTGGTCAAAGGAATGGGGAAGAGTGCTGTTGCCTCTCATTGACTGATCAACAAAAAAAAGTGATCTGTACTATTACTGGAATGCTTGCCGCTTTAGGCTTTGGTGCAATGGTTGTTCTTGCAGTGCCTAGCATAGGTATTGTTCCTTGGAGAGTCTCTCTTGGAGGTTCTCTTGGGTTGCTGGTAATTGTTAATGGCTCGATCTATTTTTATCCCAGAAGCAGTCATTCTGCGGCATCGGCAATATCAGCACAAGGAGACGTTCAGCAAGCAGGTATGGTTAGACCGACATTGGAGAGGTATGAGCAAACGAGAGTTGCGCCCCCAAGTGGAGCTTTGGCTAGGGTTGCTAAAGTTGAGCTTCAAATGATTTT
>JABDHB010000022.1:1043-11279 GCA_013285775.1 Chlamydiota bacterium
GTTAGACCGACATTGGAGAGGTATGAGCAAACGAGAGTTGCGCCCCCAAGTGGAGCTTTGGCTAGGGTTGCTAAAGTTGAGCTTCAAATGATTTTTTCTCATTTTTCACTTATAGAACTCGCTTCTATGCGGCTTGTGAGTCGCTGCATTTACCATATAACGACACAATGTGTTTTGGACTACATTCAACAAAACAAAATGTTATCGGCATCGCAATTGGAAATGGTAAGCAAATTCTTCTACAAGCCACAGTTACCGCTTGGTGAGTTAGAACATACGAGAATTATGCTTGAAAGAATACCTAGGGAAATCTGCTCTAAGATCAGCTATCTGCATTATAATGGCCCTGGCAAAGATTTAATAGCGTGCTGCCATTTGCCTGCATTAAGAATCATCGGTCTTCGCATGGAGGACTTGCCCTTTTGCTCCTCTTTCGATTTCAGTTGTTTTCAAGAGATTTGTCAGAGAAGAGATATTGAAATAGTATTATTAGATGAATTAATTAGCTTAGAGAACTTGGAGAAAGTAAGGAAACTCGTGTGCCCGCACTCTCAAGAAGATGATTTTAGTGGTATTCCTGTAGGCTGCATGAAAAATGTAAAACAGATCCTAATCAAGTATCATATCAAGCATCCTAATAATTGGAATCGATGGACTGCAGAACATACTGATTTAGAACTGGAAAAACTAAGAACACTAAAGGAAGAAACTCTGAAGCAAATTACCTTCCTATGGTTCGACCTTCTAACAATCAGTCCTCTTGCTCTTTCTGGATTTTTTGCCCTTCTCCCTAATCTAAGAACAGTCGATCTGCGTTCTCTTACACATGATCAAGCTATTATAGAAATTTTGGACCACACTAAAAATTTAAAAAAGGTATACCTAAACAGGTTTCCAGGAGTGGTGTATGATCAAGTTCGAAGGGACCTTGCCATTATTCTCAACGACCTTTTTTTGGAATGACGACTCTCTTTTCGATTGAGAGTGGGATCCTTCGTCCCCTTGGAGAACTTGGAATGGTACTTAATAGAGCGTGCCAAAAAAGCATTTCCTCAGCTCGAAAGGGTCGATGTAGACTTTGCACATAAAGATCATGGATTTTCTCGTATTGCAATATGGACTATTTTACAGGAAAACTGTCCCAATTTGCGGCATCATCGTATTAATTTATGATGAGGGATTGTGTGATTTTAGCAGCCCTGCTGGTTTTTTTCTTTTTCTTCTTGGGAGCGGCGGCAGTTTTTGGGGCTTTGAGTTCTTTAGTTTGAGTTCCTTTTCTTTGGAGTTGCCTGCGTCTGTCAGTACCATTTAACTTTCATAGAGTTATGCATGTAATTCTCTGAGGGGTTACTGAATATTTTATGTAGGGAAGACGGGTTGTTTCTTGTAAAAACAGTTTGTTAAAAAGTTTTTACTTTCATATTATTTCGAAAAACGACATAATTTGGTTATGAAAACTTTGAAAGACTACACCCTCGTCCTCTTAGCAGATGGGAAATATTTTTTTTCCAAGGAGGAAACCTTACAGGCATTGAAACTCAACGAGAATCAATTTCGGCTGCAAGCATTCAGATTATACCAGGCAAAAGGACTTAAGAACTTGGGCCATGGATTTTTTATGATTATTCCTCCAGAATATCATCATCTAGGATCTCTGCCACCCCATTGGATCGTTGATCCCCTAATGAAATATCTTAACCACAACTATTATATCGGTCTTCTCAGTGCAGCTTCTCTCTATGGCTGTACAGAACAGCAGCCTATGACATTTCAAGTGATTACCGATAAACACATGAGACCTATTGACTTGGAGCGAGGAGGTATTGAATTTCATTATCGAGAAGATTGTTCCTTAGTCAGCAAAGAACAATTAACTGTTCCGTCCGGTTATGCTAAGATCTCTACTAAAGAACAAACGTTGGTAGACTTAGTGCGTTTTCACTCTGTTTGTGGTCATTTGAGCAATGTTGCTCTCATTATTCGAGATTTAGGAGAAAACTGCATGCCACAGGCTTTAGCTCAAGTAGTAAAATCAGAAAAAATGAAGTCAGCTCTTCAGAGGCTTGGCTATATTTTGGAACTGGTAGGATTTTCAGATCTTGCCATGGTAGTTGAATCTGAACTCAATCAAAGACGAGTGTTTGTAACGCTTCTTAGACCAGATTTTCATGTGAAAAAAGGAGAGCGAGTCCATCGCTGGAAGATTATCCTCAACGACACTTTGGAGATTAACGAATGATACCGAGGAGCCATATTCAAGAATGGTCTAAAATTGTTCCGTGGCAGGAACCAAGGCAAGTTGAGCAGGACTTAATCATTACAACTGCTCTTTTAAAACTTTATACTCACCCCCATTTGCGTAAATCGCTTGCTTTTCGTGGAGGAACCGCCTTAAACAAGCTTTTCTTTGATCCTCCAACCAGATATTCAGAAGATATAGATCTCGTTCAAACAGTGGCGAAACCAATTGGTCTAACTTTAAACTCTATTCGGGAGGTTTTAGATACGTGGTTAGGGGAGCCTAAAAGAAGTTTTTCTAACGGCAGGGTTACGTTGGTTTACCGTGTTTTAAGTGATGAAGGATTTCCCTTAAAGCTTAAAGTTGAGATCAATAGCCGCGAACATTTTTCTGTGCTCGGGCTTCAAGAGTATCCCTTAACGTGCAATACTTCATGGTCTACTGAGACAGTCATGATTCAAACTTTTAAAATTGAAGAGTTGTTAAGTACAAAAATGCGCGCGCTTTATCAAAGACGAAAAGGGCGTGATTTATATGACTTGTATGTGGCGCTTAGAACCCTTCCTCAGTTAGATAAACAAGCGGTCTTGCATTGTTTTTCAAAATATATTGCCTTTGAAGGAAATCACATTTCCAAAGCTCATTTTTTAGAAAACATGTCTCTCAAACTCCAAAACAAAGAATTTCGGGAAGATTTAATACCCCTTCTGCCGCGTCAAAGAGAGCCATTTGCTCCAGAGATTGCTTATGAACATGTTCGAGAAAATTTATTGGAGCATCTGTAGCAAGATGACCTTGGGTGGGTGGAGCTTACGGACAAATGTACTCCTATAAGGAAGCCAGGAGCTGGCGGAACCATTTTGCCACAGCTGTTTACGCAATAAGGCTAATTAAAAATAATATTTGATAAATAATTGTAGCCTTCTAACAAGTTTTTATCGTATCTTAACGTATTTGTTATATAATACTCATAAATATTAATTTTGGAACAAATATGTCATTATCAGTAGGGAATGGGTCATCTGGATCAATTGGTCAAAGAAGTAGAGAAGGGGGTTGTTGCCCCTCATTGACTGATCAACAAAAAAAAGTGATCTGTACTATTACTGGAATGCTTGCCACTTTAGGCTTTGGTGCAATGGTTGTTCTTGCAGTGCCTAGCATAGGTATTGTTCCTTGGAGAGTCTCTCTTGGAGTTTCTTTTGGCTTGGTTGCAATTATTGCAGGCTCGATCTATTTTTATCCCAGAAGCGTTCATTCTGCGGCACCAACAATATTAGCACAAGATTCTGCTGCGGCACCAGCAATATTAGCACCAGCAATATTAGCACAAGATTCTGCTGCAGCACCAGCAATATCAGCACAAAGAGATGTTCAGCAAGCAGGTATAGTTAGACCGACATTGGAGAGGTATGAGCAAACGAGAGTTGCGCCCCCAAGTGGAGCTTTGGCTAGGGTTGCTAAAGTTGAGCTTCAAATGATTTTTTCTCATTTTTCACTTACAGAACTCGCTTCTATGCGGCTTGTGAGTCGCTGCATTTACCATATAACGACACAATGTGTTTTGGACTACATTCAAAAAAACAAAATGTTATCGGCACCGCAATTGGAAATGGTGAGTAAATTCTTCCAAAAGCCAGAGTTAGGTAATTGGTTTGGGCTAGAACCTACGAGAATTGTGCTTGCAAGGATACCTATGGAAATTTGCGCTAGGATGACCTATCTGGATTATAATGGCTCCTATCTAGGTCTGGATGTTTATACCACCGATATGAGGAGCAATCTAGATTGTAATAGCACTGACGAAGATTTAGTAGTCGCCCAGTTGCCTGCATTAAGAACCATCCATCTTAGTCCCAGGAGGGGGCGTATTACTCTCTCCCGTTTCGCTTTTAGTCGTTTTCAACAGGCCTGTCAGGGAAAGCCTATTGAAATAGTATTATTTAATGAATCAACTGATTTAGAGCAGTTGGAGAAAGTAAGGCAAATCGTGTGCCCACACTCTAAAAAAGATGATTTTCGTGGTATTCCTGTAGGCTACATGAAAAATGTAAAAGAGATCACAATCTCGCAAGGTGTTTGGGAGTATAAATGGGTTGCAGGCGAGTGGGTTGCATGGAGTGCAGAAGATACTAATCTAGAACTGGAAAAATTAAGAACATTACAGGAAGAAACTCTGAATCAAATTACCTCCTTACGTTTCGATCTTCCCTCAATCAGTCCTTCTGCTCGTTCTGGATTTTTAGCCATTCTTCCCAATCTAACCAACCTAAGAGAAGTCAGTTAGATGTATCCTACAAATGATCAAGCCATTATAGAAATGTTTTCTCGTATTAATAACCAGTCTACAGGAAAACTGCTCTAATTTGCGACAACACCGTATCTATTGTTGAGGGACTAAGGATTGTGTGATTTTAGCGGCTCTGGTGGTTTTTTTCTTTTTCTTTTTGGGAGCGGCGGCAGTTTTTGGGGCTTTGAGTGCTTTGGTTTGGGTTCCTTTTCCTTGGAGTTCGTCAGCATCGATATCATCATCATCGCTTTCAGCCCAATCTCTGCAGAGGATGTAGATCCCGCCTACAGTAAAAATGACAGGCAGGAGGATTTCCCAAGAAATCGTAAACTGGATGGTTAAAAAAACGCCTACAAAAACAAAGAGGCTCACGCACATGTCATAGTATTTGCCAAGGAGGAGTTCTCTAAGTGCTAAGGGAATCCCCACGGCAAGCATGATGCCAGGCCACCATTGTCCAGTATAAGATAGAATGGCAAGGCCTACTAGAAAAAGTGCTGTCGTAATTGCTTTTATCCGTTTTTTTGAAATCATATTTACTCCTTTTATCCACTCTTATACCTATTCAAATATTTTCCTGTATAGGATTCTTTGTTTTTTGCAACTTGTTCTGGAGTGCCAGTTGCGATGATTGCGCCGCCAGAATTGCCAGCTCCAGGACCGAGGTCGATGATGTGATCTGCGTGCATGATCAGGTCGAGATTGTGCTCGATGATGATGACGGTGTTCCCTTTATCAACGAGAGTTTGGAAAATGTGGATTAATTTCTCGATGTCGACGTAGTGAAGCCCCGTTGTAGGCTCATCGAAAAGATAGACGGTATTGGTGATCTGCTTTTTTGCAAGCTCTTTGGAAAGGCGGAGACGTTGCGCTTCTCCACCCGAGAGGGTTTGCACCTCTTGGCCGAGCTTTAAGTAATCAAGGCCGACAGAGGTAAGTGTTTCTAGCATCCGCATCACTTTAGGGATAAAGGGAAGCCATTCTTTCGCTTCCTTGACGGTCATATTTAGGATATTCCCAAGATGTTTCCCATTTAAAAGAACTTCTAAGCTTAGAGGGTTTAATCGAAAGCCATGACAAGCATCACATTCTACTTTTACAGGGGGGAGAAATTGGAGTTGGATCGTACGAACGCCGAGGCCCCAACATTTTGTGCACATCCCTTTTCTGTGGTTGAAGCTAAAGTTTTTTGGCATGAGCCCTTTGGCCTTAGCAGAGGGAAGCGAGGCAAAGAAAAAACGAAGAGGTGTTAAAAGGTCGATATAGGTGCTGACATCGGCTCTATTTGTTTGCCCTATGGGACTTTGTTCTAGAACGACTAATTTTTCGATTTTTTGTTTTTTGAGTTCTTGAAATAAGGAGGATTTGCCAGAGCCAGAAACGCCTGTAACGCAGGTCAATACTTTTAAAGGAAAGTCTACGTTAATATGTTTTAAGTTATGAAGATGGGCATCTTTGATTTGGATAAACTCTGTGCCTTTTCTCCTTTTTTCTGGGAGGGGAATGCTTCTTTTGCCACTGAGGTATTGCCCTGTAATCGAAGCAGGATTTTTTTTGATCTCTTCGAGAGTGCCTTGTGCAATGATTTTCCCCCCTTCTTTTCCTGCATGGGGGCCAAAGTCTAAAAAGAAATCGGCAATTTCCATCGTCATGGGATCATGTTCTACAAGAATCAGCGTATTTCCAAGCTTTACAAGTTTTTTAAGAGCCTCATTTAATAGAGCATTGTTATGAGGGTGAAGACCAATGGTGGGTTCATCAAGAACGTAAAGACAACCCGTTAAGCCACTCCCTAATTGCTTTGCTAAATAGGTGCGCTGGGTCTCTCCGCCACTGAGAGTACGCGCGCCCCGATTTAAGGAAAGGTATCCAAGCCCGAGAGTTTGTAAAAAAGTTAAACGTTGCTTGATCTCTTCTACGACATCGCTTGTCTCCAATGTTAAAATAAATTGGAGTGCGTCATCGATCGATAAAGCGCAAAAATCTGCAATCGAAAGGTGTTTGATTAAGATATTTCTCGCAAGAGGATTTAAGCGTGTTCCCTTACAAGAAAGACAGGTGCTCTCTTCCAAAAGAGGTGCAAGAATCTCTTTAAAATAAGAGGGACCTGCTTTAGAGAGTCTTGCAAAAACGTTATTGAGTCCCACCCACTCTTCATTTCCATAGAGGAATGTGAAAAGTTGATTGGGAGGCAAATCTTTTAAGGGGATTTTAGGATTTTTAATCACATTGGTGAAATGCTTGATCGCCTCTTTTGTCGTATTTTCTTTCCAAAGAAGATACATAAGACTCAATGGGGTTTCTTTCATAAATTCTTTGTGCCGCTCTAAACTAGCGCCGTACTGCACTCCTAAACCTTGACAATCGGGGCACATCCCTTGCTCTGTATTGAAGGAAAATGTGTGAGGTGTCACGCGTGACAGGGAAAGATTAAAAACAAGGTCTCTATCTTCAAGGGCGATCGTAATCAGCTCTCCTGCAAGAGAAATTGCTTCAAATAGCCGTTTAGAGGAGGTTTCATTGATGGTAAGCCTATCAATCACTACAAACAGAGCATTTTTTCTCCCTTTTTCGAGAGGGATCTCTTCTTCCACCTCATAGTACTTCCCATTAAGACGCACCCGTAAAAATCCTTTCTTCTGAAGCCCTTCAAGACTTTTTATTGGGGCTAAAACATGGATCTTTGTATTTTTTGGTAGTTCGAGAAGTTTTTCTAAGACATATTCTTTGCTAATGGTCTTTGTCTCTTCACTTGTTCCTAAAAGAGCATAGAGAACTCTTAAAAAGTCGTAGATCTCTGTGAGCGTTCCCAAGGTGCTGCGGGGGTTTCCTGCGTGGTGCTTTTGCTCAATTGCAATAGAGGCGCTTAACCCCTCGATGCTTTCCACTTTGGGCTTGGGCATTTGCTTGACAAACTGGCGTTGATAGGGGGATAGAGATTCAATATAGCGCCGTTGCCCCTCTGCATAAATCGTCTCAAAGGCAAAGGAGCTTTTCCCAGAACCAGAAGGACCTGTGCAAAGAGTGATTTTTCCCCTGGGGATTTCTACGGAAACATTTTTTAAATTGTTTTGCGAGGCTCCATTTACTGTAATAAAAGGGTGAGCAATGAGAGTTTTTACAGGGACTTTTTGTTTTTTAGAAGGAGGTTTTAAAGCAATCCCAGTAGCTGTTTTTAGTTTGATGATTTTTTCTGGAGGGCCCTCTGCAAGTATTTTTCCTCCATCATCTCCCCCTTCAGGTCCAAGTTCAATAATCCAGTCAGAGGCCTTTACCAAATCCATGTTATGTTCAATTACAAGAACAGTATTTCCTTTGTCGACAAGAGATTGTAAGACAGAAATAAGTCTGTTGATATCATGGAAGTGGAGACCCGTTGTGGGCTCATCTAAAATATAGAAAGTTTTTCCTGTATCTGGCCTGGAGAGCTCTTTTGCAAGCTTGATCCTTTGGGCCTCTCCCCCAGAGAGAGTTGGCGAGGGTTGCCCTAGTTGTAAATAGTCTAGGCCTACATCTAAAAGAAGCTGCAGTTTTACCTTAATTTGAGGAATGGCTGAGAAAAATGGTAACGCTTCTCCAACCGCCATTTCTAGAATGTCTGCAATCGTTTTTTCTTTATAAGTGATGGCAAGGGTGTTTTGATCAAACCGTTTTCCGCTGCATTCAGAACAGGTAACCCACTCATCTTCCATAAAGTCCATGTCGATTTTTGTCATCCCCATCCCGCCACATGTAAGACAAGAGCCTTCTTTAACATTAAAGCTAAATCTACCAGGGGTATATCCTTGAGCCTTACTTTCAGGAAGATTGCTAAATAGATCTCTAATCTCATCAAAAAGCTTAATGTAGGTTGCAGGGTTTGACCTAGGAGTTCTTCCAATGGGAGACTGGTCAATACAAATCACCTTATCGACTTTTTCTTTCCCCACAATAGATTGAAATTTTCCACCCTTTGTTCCTGCAAGAGCCGGATATAACGTGTCTGAAATAAGAGAGGATTTGCCTGAGCCTGAAACTCCCGTGACTGCCACTAAGACGTTCAGAGGAAAAGAGACCGTGACATTCTTTAAATTGTGATGCGAAGCCTTTTTTAGCGTAATAGAGTCTGTGCTTTTACGATTTTTAGAAGGGGGGAGTTTTAACGCGCCTGTAAGATATTTACCTGTAATAGAATCAGGGCTTGCTAAAATGTCATCTACTGTTCCTTGTGCAACAATTTTGCCCCCCTTTTGTCCGGCGAGAGGGCCTACATCGACCACATAATCTGCTTCTCTAATCGTTTCTTCATCGTGTTCTACCACAATGACCGTATTTCCTTTATCTTTGAGATTGATCAAAGTTTGTAAAAGTCTTACGTTATCTCGCGGATGGAGGCCAATAGAGGGCTCATCTAAAACATAGGTAGCACCTACAAGGCCAGAGCCAATTTGAGATGCGAGCCTCACACGCTGCGATTCTCCTCCTGAAAGTGTGGGAGCTGTCCTTTCCAGGGCTAAATAATGGAGCCCCACGCCAAGAAGGAAAGTTAAACGTTCGTTGATCTCTTTTAAAAGCTCTTCTGCAATGGGACCGAGTTTGAGTTTTTCAAAAAAAGCTGCACATTCACTAACCGGCATTTTGCAAACTTCAGAAATTCTTTTTCCCGCAATCGTTGTTGCCGCAGGATAGGCTTTAATCCTCTCTCCATGACATTCTGGGCAAATAGACTCGATCATTAGCTCTTTCATATTCGAGCGGTACATTTCACTTTTCGCTTCGTTAAACCTCTGTTTGGCTTCAAAAACCACTCCGCGCCACTGGACAAACTCGGTCCACTTTGCTCCCGTTTTTGGGTGGACAAATTTCATCTTTGTCCACTTTTTTTCCGTTCCATATAAGAACACCTTTTTGTCTTTCTCAGAGAGTTTTTTCCAGGGCTTTTCTACATCGACTAAGTTGCGAAAAATATTTCCATACCGGACAGTTTCATATGAGCTTGCAACTTTGCAGCAATCTTCTTGAATGCTTTTTTCAGGATCAATCACTAAATCCAAATCGTATTCTTGCGTTTCCCCAATCCCTTGACAAGTAGGACACATTCCTAGGGGATGATTAAAAGAAAAATCGTGAGGCTCAAGCGGGCCATAAGAAACCCCTGATTTTTTTGCAAAAGCATGGGTAGAATAAAGAGTTTCCATTTCCCCAATCAAGACACTCATCACCCCTTTTCCCCATTCAAGTGCGTGGGTGATGGCTTCTGCAAGCCGTTCCTCTCCTACGGCTAATCTGTCAATGACAAGATCGATATCGTGCGCAACACTTTTATCAACCTGAATTTCACTCTCAATTTCTACGATCTTTCCATCAAGTCTGATCCGAGTAAATCCTTTCCTTAAGAGTTCTGCAAAATCTTCTTTAAATTCCCCTTTTTTCCCTTTTGCAAAAGGGCTTAAAATGATGATTTTTGTCCCTTTTTCTAACTGATTGATCTCATGTAAAATGCTAACGGCGCTTCTTGGAGCAACTTCTTCTCCCGTAATGGGGCAGTGGGGGATTCCCAAGCGCTCATTTTCGAGAAGGCTTCCTCTACGGTGGTGGCGTTAAAGGGATTTACAGGGACTACTCCCCAGTTCATCCCCATTTGGTGATAGACTTTTGGATTGGCAGTTAGGGCGATGATCGGCATCGAGGGGCGAAAGCGGGAAATGAGCCTGACGGTGTGGCCGCT
>JABDHB010000022.1:11289-13641 GCA_013285775.1 Chlamydiota bacterium
TTGGAGCAACTTCTTCTCCCGTAATGGGGCAGTGGGGGATTCCCACGCGCGCATAAAGAACACGCATATAATCGTAAATGCCAGTCATCGTACTGACAGTCGATCTTGGAGTTTTGCCTGCAGTTTTTTGTTCAATCGCAATGGTAGGGGAGATCCCAGAAATCAGATCAGCGTCAGGTTTAGGCATATCGCCCATATGCCTTCTGGCATAAGTAGAAAGAGACTCGATATACCGTCTTTGCCCTTCAACGTAGATCGTGTCAAATGCAAGCGAGGACTTTCCCGATCCAGAAACCCCTGTAAATACAATCAGTTGATTGGGATTAAGCTTTAAGTCCACATTTTTTAAGTTGTGAACCCTGACTCCTTTTAGAACGATCTTTTTTTCTTCTGACATGGGAAACAGGATAGAGGAGGCAACAAATTTTAAGAAAGGAAATTAGCCTCGTGGGAGGGAATTAACGCAAAGGCGCAAAAGCGCGAAGACGCAAAAAGAATTAAAAAATATACATATTATAATTCTTTTTGCGTCTTTGCGCTTTTGCGCCTTTGCGTTAATCCTAAATTCTACGGCTTACTAAAGTTTTAGGCATAGACTTAAGGTGTTAGTCGGTTATCTTGATCCCAATTTGCCTGGAAGAATTTGGTTAGTACTGCTATGTCATAGAGACTTTTAGCAGTTGTTAAAATCAGAAGTCCGCCAGATCCTAGCAATGTCCATGTACATATATCGACATTAATTGGATTAATATTAGCTCCACATTTCATTGCAACCAAGCAGCCAATCGCAGCGGCTGTTACAGCAATCGCCAATAGAGAAAGACTCTGTGTAGCTTTGGTCATTTTGGTTGGTCCAAAAAGGTAGTTAGAAAATGTTGGTCTTGGTTGAGCATTAGTACTACTTGTTGCCATAAAAAATCTCCTGGTTGTGTTTTCTAAAGATTATAACAAAAGTATATTTAGATACGATAAATATTTGAATAGTTTTATAAATTACTGATAACAAATGGGATAAATTTAAGTTTTGACAAAGAGCTCCTTTTATTGTATGTAAAAATTATTTTAACTCGAGGTGGTTATGAGGAAAATTTATTTGGGGATTTTTGGGGTAAGTGTTGCTGTGTTTTGTGTCTTATTTGCTGTGGATAAAGAGATAGCAGGAATAGGTGTGGATATAGACGTTGGACCGGCGGAGCCAGAACCACAGTATTATTATTATCCAGGGCCTGGATATTATTATTACGATGAAGCGCCTGTTTTATGGGTGGGACCAGGTTGGTATTACGGATACTGGTTTAATAACGAAGGTCAGTATAATAGCTGGCATAATCATCATCGCTACCACAATGGTGGGCATCATGGACATGGTGGCGGACACGGAGGTCATGGTCATGGGCATGGACATGGCGGAGGCGGTCATCACCACTAAAACGCGGACAAAAATCATTTGTACTATTGGCCCAGCAGTGAGCAGCTATGACAAAATCATGGAGCTGATTGATGCCGGCATGAATGTTGCGCGTCTCAATTTTAGCCATGGCACGCATGAAGAGCATAGTGAAGTGATCAAAATCTTAAAAAAAGCACGTGCGGAAAAAAACGTTCCTCTTGCCATCATGCTCGATACAAAAGGTCCTGAGATTAGAGTAGGAAAAATTAAAAACGATCAGATTTCTCTTAAGGCAGGGCAAAAAATCGTTATTGGGAAGGAAGGAGATATTCTTATTGTCCCTCCCATGGTGATCGATCACTTAAAAATAGGGGAAACAGTTCTTTTTGATGATGGGTATATCATCTCTAAAGTGGTTGAAAAGAATAAAGAAAGCGTGATCATTGAAATCCAAAATGATGGGATTTTAAAAAGTCACAAGGGAGTAAATATCCCCAATGCTCGTATTGAGCTTCCCGCCATGACGGAGCAAGATGTAAAGGATATCGTTTTTGGGTGCACTCATGATATCGATGTGATCGCAGCTTCTTTTATCAGATCGGCAGATCATGTGAGTGAGATCAAAGAACTCTTAAAAAAACAGAATAAATCAGACATATTTGTCATTGCCAAGATTGAAAATAGGGAAGGAGTAGAAAATTTTGATAGAATCATTGAAGTAGCAGACGGAATCATGGTTGCAAGGGGGGATTTGGGAGTTGAACTTCCTTTAAAACAGGTGCCTATTTTACAAAAAATGATGATCAGAAAATGTTATATGGCGTGTAAGCCTGTAATTGTCGCTACCCAGATGCTCGAATCGATGATTAAAAACCCGAGACCCACTAGAGCAGAAGTCTCAGATGTAGCAAATGCGATCTACGATAGCGCCTCTTGTGTGATGCTGTCAGGTGAAACTGCTG
>JABDHB010000023.1 GCA_013285775.1 Chlamydiota bacterium
CGGTTAAGATGAGAATCAGGTTTTCATAACAAAATTGGGTGTTGTTCTTAACCGCAAAGCGGTAATTAAATCGCGAAGCGATGACAGTTGCTAGCCGTGGCGTGACGAACGAATGTGAGGAACCCACGGAAATCGTATACCCTACATCTGAGCCAGGAACTGGCGACACCACCTTGGAATTTAGCGGCAGCCGAGAGGGCCCATCCTGACGGTGGGGATTCCTGTGTAGATGCCAGGGCCTGTAATGCTTGATGTTGTGCCAGCAGGGATGGCTGTAGTCACTCCAGTTGGAGTTCCTAAGGCTAGAGAGTTTGCTATGTTGTTAATTTGACTGCTGAGCTGTACTTGATTGGCTACGACCTGTTGCTGCGCAATAGCCAATGACATCGTAGTAGGCGCAGGAGGTAGTGGTCGCGCAGCTACATAAACAGGAGTTGTTCCAATTCCCGCTGTAATCGTTCCCGTTACTGTGTTCGAGGCGGTGCTAACGACACTTACACTATTAGAACCATTGTTTGCTACATAAGCAGTGAGTCCATCTGCTGTAATTGCAATGCCATTAGGACTTGTACCTATTCCTGCTGTAATTGTACCTGTCACTGTATTCAAGGAAGTGTTGATGACACTTACGCTATTTGAACCAAAATTTACTACATAAGCGAATTGACCATTTGGTGTGATGGCGATATCTGCAGGATTGTTCCCCACGTTAATAGTTCCGGTTACTGTATTTGTTGCAGTACTGATGACAGCCACCATATTACCGCCAAAATCTGTTATATAAGCAAATTGACCATTTGGTGTGATGGCAATACCAAAGGGGCCCACTCCCACACCGGCAACAGTTGCTATTACTGTATTTGTTGAGGTATTAATGACGCTGACGGTGTTACTGCCATTATTTGTTATATAGGCAAATGAACCATTAGGAGTAATAGCAACGCCCCGAGCACCTGAGCCTGCTGGAACTGTGGCGGTTACCGTATTTGTGGCGGTGCTAATGACGCTTACGTTATTAGTTCCTACATTTGCCACATAAACAAAAGAACCGTTTGGAGTGATCCCAAGCCTCTCGGGATTTGAACCTACAGGAATTGTTGCAACTACCGTATTTGTAGAAGTATTAATAACGCTTACATTAGCACTCCCCTTATTCGTAATGTACACAAATGAAAGGTTTGGTGTGATGGCTGCACCATCTGGATTTGTACCAACAGGAATGACTGCTGTTACTGTATTTGTTGCACTGTCAACGACGCTAACGTTATTGCTATTCAGATTTGTAACATAAGTAAACGGAGATGCAGACAATGAGCTAGTACAGGCTAAAAGAGCAAAAAATTTGAATATTTTCATAGAGAAAAACCTTTTTTAGCTAAGTTTGATTGTGTAGAATTTCATGTGGTTGCCTTGGCGAATAAGGAGGATGATTCGCTTATCTTTGCCGAGATTATTCATCGCGTTATTGAAGTCCTCAACATTGGTTATTTTGCTCTGGTTGATCTGAACGATGAGGAAGCCTGGATGCATCCCAGCCATTGCTGCAGGAGTGCCCGGTTTCACTTTTGTGATCACTACACCTTCTTCTGTTTTGCCAATATTGAGTTGTCTTGCTAGCTCTGGAGTGAGATTTTCTACTTCTAGACCCACCTTTTGAGAGACTCCTCCTTCTGCATTGTTTTCAGAAGCAGTTCCTAAAGTAACGGGAACAGTGATGATTTGTCCATTTCGGTTCACCTTAAGGGTAACTTTTTTACCAGGAACAATAAGGGAAACCTCATTTCTAAAGCTTCCAAGCGACTTAATAGGGGCTCCATTGCATTCGACGATCACATCCCCTTGTTTTACTCCTGCTTTATCAGCTGGAGAGTCTTTAAGAACTTCTGATACGAGAACTCCTTCTTGCTTATTTAAGTGGAATGCTTCTGCGATATCTTTATCAACAGGTTGTAAAGAGACCCCTAAAAATCCTCGCGTAACTGTTCCTTTATCGATTAGCTGAGTCATCACCCCTTTTGCCATATTGCTAGGTACTGCAAATCCAATTCCCATGTAGCCGCCTGTCCGAGAAACAATGGCTGTATTGATCCCTATAACCTCTCCATCGAGATTTTCAAGAGGTCCTCCTGAGTTTCCAGGGTTAATGGCAGCATCTGTTTGGATAAAATCTTCTAGGTCTGTAATGCGGAGATTCTGTCTTCCTTTGGCGCTGACAACACCCACTGTAAGGGAAGCTTCGAGTTGGAAAGGGCTTCCAATAGCTACTACCCATTCACCCACATCTAGAGCATCTGAGTCTCCAAAATGAAGAAAAGGGAAATCTTTGCCATCTACTTTGATGATTGCAATATCTGTTTGCGCATCTGCGCCAACTAAAGTTGCATTTAACTCTTTTCCATCATTGAGTACGACGGTCATTTTTTCTGCATTTTTTACAACGTGAGCATTTGTCATAACATAGCCATCTGCACTAACAAAGAATCCAGAGCCTTGGCTAAGTTGTGGTTGTTTGGGTGCTTTTCCTTGAGGAGGTCCGCCGAAAAATCTTTGAAATAAGTCGTTTCCGTTATAATCAAAGGGGTTTTGGAATCCGCCACCAAAAGGCATATCTCCATCTTCTAGAGCGCCTTCTACTTTAATAAAAACAACAGCAGGAATCGTTTTTTTTGCAACGGCAGTAAACGCTTTGGATGTTTGTTGTGGTGAGCAACTGCACTCTTTTGTATCGGCAATAAGCGTAGAGCTTAAGACCATCGTAGTGGCAATAAGAAAACGAAACATAACCTACTCCTTGAATTATTTTAAAGTCCAGGTTCTACCAGGTTATGTTCTCTTTGTCAAGAAGGGCCTTGCCTGCAAAAGTTACAATGATTCCATTTTTGATTTTTGGCAGGAGTTCTTTTTCCAATATAGATGCG
The DNA here is from genome assembly GCA_013285775.1 of Chlamydiota bacterium. Classification (GTDB taxonomy): domain Bacteria; phylum Chlamydiota; class Chlamydiia; order Chlamydiales; family Rhabdochlamydiaceae; genus JABDHB01. The sequence continues at coordinate 2,919 of JABDHB010000023.1, forward strand.
ACATCTTTCATGCTAACTGCAAGGAGGCGGTCTCGATAATTTTGACGAATCTCTTTTGTTTTCCCTTCGCGCCACTGAGCATAGGCAGTGATGGCTCTTGCTCCGGGAGAAACAGGTTGATCGAGTTGTTGGATCACTTCAAGTTTTGATTCTTCCAGATCTTTTTCTGTAAATTTTCCCTTTGCTATTAGCTCAAGTGCTTCATGAAATGTATTTAAGGTGCGTGTGATATGGGGATCGCGGTAGGAATGAAGGTAAAAAGCGCCAATTGTCATGTTGTAGTTCGCTCCAGCTCCATAGGCGCCGCCTTGTTCTCTTATAACGCGATGAAGGAGTTTATTTTCTAAAATGTGGGTGGCAACGGAAAGGGCAGGGCTGTAGGGATGGATAAAAGAGGGGGCTTTAAAGGCCTCGCAATTATAAGCCACAGGGGAAGCAATCACTTTGGATTGTTTGGTTACTTGAAGCAAAGACAGGTCGCTCTTCCACGGAAGAAAATCTTTGTTTGGAAGTTCTAAAATATCATAGAAATTTTTGCTTTGAAGTTCATGGTAAATATCTTTATCTCCACATAAAACAAGATGGGGGTTTTTCAAGCAAAAAACTTTCTCTTTAATAGCTACCAGTTTGCTTAAGATGTCGGGCATTTTTTTGGAAAGATCTTTGCTTAAATCTTCGATAAAATGGAAAAATTCGATCCCATGCCATAGATTATTAATATAGGACGCCGCTCCAAATCCGCTTAATGAGAGTTGGATGGCATAACGAAGAGCGTTTTTTGTCAGTCGTGTTTGTAGCGCATTATTCAGTTGAGAAATCAATTCTTGGATCCTTTTTTTCTCATCGAGCCGGCAAGAGGTTGCTGTTTCTTTTAAAAGGGAAAAAAGTTTTTCGGCGTTTCTGTATAAGGCTTTGCCACGGATGCTTACACACGGTTTCATGATTGCAGGGTCATCTGCTTGGACATGTAAAGAGCTTGCAACGCCAATGCCTCCCGTATAAGCATGGATATATTCGAGATTTTCAGCGTATTTTCTTTTCCCACAACCTACTTCTACAACCAACATATTGAATAGTTGGAGGTAAGCGAGCTCTTCTTTCGACAGCTCTGGCATATCGAAAATAAGATCAGCGTACAAGACATGGTTTGTAAAACACTCATGATGAAACACGAAATCTTTTTGTTTTAGAGGAAAAGTCCGCACCAAAACGGGCACATCTGTGAGATCAACTTTTGGAAGGCAATCGATATCTTGATTTTCTGTTTCTTTTTGATAGTTTTCTAATTCTTTGGTTTGTTTGAAAATTTCAGAAATCTCTTTTTCTGACAAAGAGGCTTTGATTTTTTCTAAATGATCTTCTTCTTCTTTTTTTTCTTCCGCTGCAAGTTTTGGATCGGGTGTGATAATAAGACGGACAAAATGGGAATTATTCAGGAAAAATTTTTCAATAAACCCTGCTAAATAGGCGGGATCTTTGATTTTTTTATTTATATTCTCAAATAGAGAATGGATTTTAAGCGCATCTTCAGGTTTGCACCCATGTTGTTTAGCAAGAGCTGCTTTCATAAATAGTGTGAGACCAAAGGGGGCGTGGTCTCCTGCAATTTCGGTGCGAGAAAGTTCAAGTTGGTGGAGTGCCGATTCAATAAGGTGGTGGGGGATCCCTTTTTGGATAACTTCTTTTAAGGTATCTCTTAACGTTTTTTCTAATTTTTCTGCATTTTTTTTATCACACCCTTTGCAGACGATCACGTAGGGGATTTCACTCATTTCAAGGTCCATGTAAGCATCTGCATGAATGCAAAGTTCTGATTCCAGCATGGGCAACTTTAATAAAGAGGCATCTGTATCCATAAGGACTGAATCGAGAATGCTTAAAGCCAAAACTGCTTCTTGATCTGTGAGAGACGTTGTAAGCCATCCAAAAGCGACCATGGTTCTGTCAGAGAGTTCTTCTGTTTCTGTTACGGGAAAGCGAATTTCTTTTAAGACGGGCGCTCTATTTCTTTTTTGCTTTGGAATCAAGGGAAGGGAAGGCAGTTTTATCGCTTCATTTAAGATCTTTTCCTCAATAAATTCTAAATGCTTTTTTAAGGGAAGGTTGCCGTAAAAGAAAAATAAACAGCGGCTTGGTTGGTAATGGACTTGATGAAATCTTTTGAGCTCTTCATAAGTTAAATCAGGGATTTCTTTGGGCTCGCCGCCTGAATTAAATTCATAAGGAAGGCCTACGCAGAGCTCTTTCATCATCGCATGCCAAAGCCTTGATTCAGCGCCCGCAAGGGTTCCTTTCATTTCATTAAAGACAATTCCTTTAAAGAGAAGAGGGCTTTGAGGATTTCCTTCTTCCGAAAATTCGAGTCTATGACCTTCTTGTAAAAAGCTCATTTTTTTTAGCTCAGGATGGAACACTGCATCGATATAGACATCTAAAAGATTATAAAAATCTTTTTCGACCTGTGTAGCAGCAGGATAGCAAGTAAAGTCAGATCCAGTAAGAGCATTTAAGAAAGTATTTAAACTTCTTCTGCTCATCGCAAAGAAAGGGTCTTTTACAGGGAACTTTTTTGATCCGCATAAAACTGTATGTTCAAGAATATGAGCGACCCCATTAGAGCTAGTAGGCAAGGTCTGAAACGAAAGGCAAAAGAGATTTTCTGGATCCTCATTTGCAATATGGATTACTTTCGCACCAGAAGGGATATGCTCTAGCTCAATAAGGTCGCATTTCAGTTCATCAATACGCGTTTGATTCGTAACAACAAAGTTTTCCATGATAGCCAAGAGTAGAGTAATTTAAATAAAAAAGAAAGAAAAGAGAAAAGATCGGGCACGCACGCGGGCACGGGCACGGGCACGGGCTCGAAAGAGAAGAAGCTTTAAGTTTTTTCTTCTTTCGAGCCCGAGCCCGTGCCCGCGTGCGTGCCCGATCTTCTTCTTCTCCTTTCCATTAGTTCCAGGTTAAATTAGATGACGACTGGTATTCTGTGACTCTAGTTTCAAAGAAGTTTTTCTCTTTGCCTAAGTCGATGGTTTCACTCATCCATGGGAATGGATTCTTTGAGCGATAGAGCGCTTTAAGGCCAATTCTTTCTAACCTGCGATCTGCAATATATTGTACATAATCGCGGAACATGGGAGCCGTTAAGCCTAAAATTCCTTTTGGTAAACAGTCTTGCGCATAAAGAATTTCGAGTTCAACCCCTTTTTTTATTCGGCTGATGATATGTTCCTGGAATTCTGGTGTCCAAAGTTCTGGATTTTCTTCTTTGATCCCGTTAATGAGGTCTATACCAAAATTTAGGTGCACAGTCTCATCTCTTAAAATATATTGAAACTGCTCTCCGATACCAGTCATTTTGTTTTGACGGTTGAAAGAGAGGATCATTACAAATCCACTATAGAAGAAGATCCCTTCCATGATGATGTAATAACCAATGAGGTTTTCTAAAAATTTCTGGGCCCCCTCAAAAGTTTCTGTTGTAAAGTCAGGGCGAAGCATATCCTCTGTCAGTTCCATTTCAAATGCATCTTTGTCGTGGATGGTTTTAATTTCGTTGTACATGTTGAAAACTTCTCCTTGATCAAGGCAAAGAGACTCTACGATGTAATGGAATGTATGGGTATGGATTGCTTCTTCAAATGCTTGGCGTAAAAGGTATTGGCGCGCTTCAGGATTTGTCACATGTTTGAAAATTGCGAGGGTGATATTATTTGCGACAAGGCTCTCTGCTGTCGAAAAGAACCCCAAATTTCTCATGATCACCCTTCTTTCATCGGCGCTAAGGGCATCTGATTTCCAAAGTTCAATGTCTTTCCCCATAGGAACTTCTGAGGGCATCCAATGGTTTGCGCATCCATTAAGATAGTGCTCCCACGCCCATTTATACTTAAGGGGCATGAGTTGGTTGACATCGACTTTATTATTATTGATAAGGCGTTTTTCGCTTACGTTCACGCGTTTGTCTTTATTCATTGTCTCTCCTATTATTGACAACTCTCGCACCCTTCTTCAAGGCTGCAGCTTTTTTTGACTGGCATAGCTTCCCTTTCAACTTCGATGTTGCTAGAGGCTGATTTATTTTTCATCCAACGTGGTTGTAAGCCCCGTTTATTGACATCCATTGTGGATTTTTCAATTTGGGTAGCAGCAACGGAACGGAGATAGTAGGTTGTTTTTAGCCCCTTAGTCCATGCGGATAAGTACATTTGGTGTAATTTTTTACCACTTGGCTCTTGCATATAGAGGTTTAAAGATTGACCCATATCAATCCATTTTTGACGACGAGAGCCACACTCAATGATCCACTCTGAGTCAATTTCAAAAGCTGTCACAAATAACTGCTTAATTTCTTGGGGGATTCTTTCAATTTCTGCAATGGAGCCATCGAAATATTTAAGATCGTCAAGCATCTCTTTGTCCCAAAGTCCCGCTTTTTTTAATCTCGCAACTAAGTGTTCATTTACAATCGTAAAATCTCCTGAGAGATTAGATTTTACAAACAGATGTTTATACATCGGTTCAATTGATTGGGTAACGCCAGTAATGTTAGAGATGGTAGCAGTAGGGGCAATGGCCATGGTGTTGCTATTGCGCATTCCATGCTTTTTAATCGATTCTCTTACAGGGGTCCAATCAAGAGAAGAGGATTTATTCATTTCCAAATAGCCGCCTCGTTCTTTTTCTAAAAGATCGATGGTGTCTAAAGGAAGGTATCCTCTTTCCCATTTTGAGCCTTTATACGTTGGGTAAGCTCCTCTTTCTTTTGCAAGCTCGCTAGATGCTAAAAGGGCATAATAGGAGATGAGCTCCATACTCTTATCAGCAAATTCCACAGCTTCAGGGCTGGAGTAGCTGATATTTTGAATATAGAGAGCATCTTGGAAGCCCATAAGTCCCATGCCGATCGGACGGTGACGTAAGTTTGCGTTTTTCGCTTCAATGGTCGGATAATAATTGATGTCGATCACGTTATCGAGCATTCTTACTGCAGTCCGAATTGTTTGAGCAAGTTTTTTCTCATCGAATCCAGTTGAAGTGACGTGTTCTGCAAGATTGATCGATCCCAAATTGCAGACTGCGGTTTCTTGAGCAGAAGTATTTAAGAGGATTTCTGTGCAAAGATTGGAGCTATGGACAACGCCTACATGATCTTGTGGAGAGCGGATGTTGGAAGGATCTTTGAAGGTGATCCAAGGATGTCCTGTTTCAAAGAGCATGCTGAGCATTTTTCTCCAAAGGCCAAGGGCTTCGATTTTTTTGAAGAGTTTTATTTTTCCTTCTTCCGCCATTTTTTCATACTCAGCGTACCTCTTTTCAAAAGCATCGCCATAAAGGTCATGAAGGTCAGGAACATCACTTGGGCTAAAAAGGGTCCACATCCCATTTGTCGATACTCTCTTCATAAATAGATCGGGAATCCAGTTGGCTGTATTCATATCGTGTGTACGCCGTCTTTCATCACCTGTATTTTTTCTCAGCTCTAAAAAGTCTTCGATATCGAGGTGCCAAGTCTCCAAATACGCACACATCGCCCCTTTTCTTTTCCCTCCGTTATGAGCAAGGCCGGCAGATGTCATGTAAGATTCGTCTCCCTCTACTTTAAGATCATAGACAAAAGAGTGAGGCTGAATAGATTCTACCTTACTCACTCGAGAAAAAACAAACCCATTGGACTCAAGCCAATTCCGTTTTGTTAGAGGTTTTGCGCCAACTAATTTTGCGATTTCAGGAACAGCTGGGATCCGGAGGTCATAACAGGTTGTTTCATTATCAAAATGGATCAAAGAACCGTCAGAGCGTTTGCCTGTATGGCTGTGTTTCCGTAAACGTTTATTGCCGGCAGTGGGAACTCCTAAACGAAGCATCTGATAGCTTAACCCTTTAACGAGTTTTTCAGATGTATTGCAGAAGGTAATTTCTTTGCTGCGAGAGACGTTTCCATCTGTTTCAAGGAGTCCACGGATCATAGATAAAGCTTGTGGCCGCGGCAGATGACTTAAACGAGGAGCGATCTGTTTATTTCCGTTGGCATCATAAAGATCGTCATAAGTAAAGGGGAGAGTAGGCGCACCTGCACCTGCAATACGTCCTGTTGTCGCATCGCGAACAGCACCTCTTCCAGAGGCAAAACGTACTTGTTCGTAGGTTTCTCCTCGTCCTGTAATCCAAAAATGGATATTTCTTTCCTCTAGATATTTTCTTGTAAATTCTAAATGTTCATCTTTTTGAGGATTGCCTGATACTCCCCATTCTGAACTGTCTTTAGTCATATGCCCATCGCCAAGGAGAATTCCGTAAAGGCGCGCATCATCTTCAGTAAGTTCGGGAACTGCGATCACTTCTTTGGGGATTACTTGAGCAACGTAATCTCCTTTTTTTAGCTCTCCAGCATCAACCCATTGAGATTTGATTTTTCCTTTGGCAATCCATTGCTTTGTGCGAGATTCTGCTTGTTCCATAGGAACGCCTCGCAGTGCATATAGAGGATGGCCACTTGTGACTGCAATCGGTTCTATCGAATGTTTAATAGACACTGCAACCATTGGATCTCTTTGATTGTATGTGAATTTTTCAGTCACTTCTCTATACGTGCCACTTGCCCCAAGCACGAGGTCTCCCTTTTGTACTTTGGAAATCGGCTTCATTCCTTGATCTGTATAGATAGTTGTTTCTGCAGCGAAGCATTGATTCACTGCTACAGCAGTATCATTTGCGACTTTTAAAAATGGGATAACACCTTGGCTTCTTCCATTTGTTCCTTTAATAGCAGCTCCAGTTGCGCGGACATTTGTCCAGTCATTGCCAATCCCGCCAGCCCATTTTGAGAGTTGGGCGTCATCAGAGACAACTTTAAAGATGTGGGAAAGATCATCCATGACAGTAGAAAGATAGCAAGAGCTAAGCTGAGAGGTCATGGTTCCAGAATTGAATAATGTCGGTGTGCTTGAAGTGAAATGGAATTTAGAAAGGATGTTATAGAACTCGATGGCAGCTTGGTTTTTCTTTTCTTTTTCATTAAGGGCAAGACCCATAGATACACGCATCCAGAAGATCTGAGGAGTTTCAAGGCGTCTTTGTTCGTCGTGGATAAAATAACGGTCATAAAGAGTTTGTAGCCCCAAATAAGAGAATTGATCATCTCTTTGCAGTTCCATGGCTTTCCCAAGAACGTCTAGATCGTATTCTAAAAGAGAAGGGTGAACTCTTTGAAGCAATATAGCGTGTGTGATGTATTTTTTAAAATATTCTCGGTGTTTAGATTCGAGAGATGGGTCAGATGCGTTTACTTGGAAAGACTCTTTATAGAGAACGTTTAAAAGAAGGCGCGCTGCAACCTTTGAGTAGGCGGGCTCAATTTCAATTTTTGTTCGTGCAGCCATAATGTTAGAAAGATCTACTTCGCTTTCTTTTATTCCTTCATAGAAATTTCCGATGGAAACTTCCAGCAAGTCTTTTGCAGATACGAGATCCTCTAAACCTCTGCAAGCAAATTTAAGGGTAGCTAGAACTTGTTTTTCTGTGATGATCTGAGTAGATCCATCTAGTTTAATAACTGTAAACTGTCTTTTTACCCCTTCTTCAGCAGAAGTTTTTTCTTCAGTGAGCGATGTGTTTTGTTCTCCAATCCCTGCTCTATGTAGGATAAAATCTTTTGCGACGGTATAGTAACCTTCTCTCATGAGTTGCTGCTCTATCTCATCTTGGATAAAAGCAACATCAAGTGTGCTTCCTGTTTTTGTGTTTCCTACTGCTTTTGCAACGACCCTTTGCGTTAGAAGATTTACAGATTCAATGATCTCTTGAGTGGAAGGTCCTTCGATGTGGCGAGTTCTTCTAAAAGCTCCTTCAATCGAGGAGGCAATTTTCATGGGGTTAAAGCGGACAAGAGTTCCATCTTTTCTAGAAATCTTAAGATTTTGAGGAGAGTCTTCTCGAAGAGATTTATGTTGATCACGGTAAATAATGTAGTCTTTTGCAATATCATGGTGCCCCTCTTTCATTAGAGTTACTTCGACCATATCTTGGATCCCTTCTACAGTTAAGCATGCGCCTTTGGATGCGGCTTCAAAAAGATTGGTGATCACAGCAGTTGTGAGCTCTTCTACAGCTTGTTTTACATCTTCAGATAAAGGGTCTGATTTGAGAACTTTTTTTGTATCTCGAAAAGCAGCTTCAAGAGCGCGGAAAATTCTATCTCTGCGGAAGGGGACGAGCGATCCATTCCGTTTTACAACAGTAAAGTTATTGATCTGGTCATTTATCATATGTTTTATTGTCTCTGCAGGTGTTTCTGTGGTCGATTTTTTTACCATATTGTGCTCTCGTTAAATAGTTTACCCATTTTGCTGCTCTACCACATCTGGTAGTGCTGTATCTCTTACTACACCATATATAGTAGCTGAAAGCTTTTAGTCTACTAAAAAAAGATCTTCGCTTTTCCTTTGTAAAGGGAGAGTGAAGAACATTTAGATTTTTCTCAAATTTACGTATCTGCTATGCTTCAGAATATGAGACAAGTATATCTAATTCCGAATATTATTACAGCTTTTGGTTTGGCCTGCGGGTTGTTTGTGATTTTCAAAATTAATATGGTGGAACCTGGCAGCGGCACTCTCCAAGTGTTGCAATCTTCTGCTTTATTATTGCTCCTTGCTGCGTTTGCAGATCTTTTAGATGGTGCGGTTGCAAGAGCATTTCATGCAGAAAGTGAATTTGGTGTGGTATTTGATTCTCTTGCAGATGCTGTTTCTTTTGGAGTGGCTCCCTCTGTTTTAATGTTAAAGAGTTTATCTCTAGAACAAGGAACAGGACTTTCTTTTTTTGCTATTGTAGGCGCCATGCTTTTTTCTATATGTGGGGTGCTGAGACTTGTCCGATTTAATGTAAAATCTGGAGAAGTTAAAAAAAGTGTCGAGATGACCAATGCATACAAAAAGCATTTTACCGGTCTTCCGATTCCTGCCGCAGCATTGGCTGCAGTCTCTGGAAATTTACTTCTTTCTTCACCCCTTATTACTATCAGTGAAACTTATCGTGCGATTATTTTAAGTAGCATCATGATTGTTCTGGGTTATTTTATGATTAGCCGCTGGAAATTTCCTAGCGCCAAAGCTCTCCATTTTCGAGTCCCTTCTTTTCAATTAGTTTTCTTTACTGTTGTTGTAGCCATTTTTATTCTCTACGGCATTCTCTATTTTTTCCCTATCATTTTAGCGCTCTTTGTATGGGGCTATGTTGTCATTGCAATGATTTTAGCCATCATCCGCGTTATTGCTGGTAAAAAGTCAAAGACACTAGAAGACTTTGAACCCGAAGACGAAAACAACGACGACTAAAGTTCCTCTTCATCGCGAAGTCCGAGTTTTTTAATATAAAGAATTATGGCAGAGCTTCCTATGCCTTTTTTTAACGCAAAGAAAGATGAGGAAGAAGAGACCCTGCAAAGGATAAATTTCGTTTGAGATTTAAATGGCAGGCAATCTGATAAACTCACAGCTTGTTTCATCCTGCCATCTTAAATCTCAAACGGAATTTATCTTTTATTTAAAGGAAGACAAAAGAAAATCATCTCGTAAATTACCCGGAAGTCTCCTGAAAAGTTGATTGTAATCAAGCAATTACTAACTTTTGTTTTTCCTTCAATAAAAAGGGAAATTCCAGAAATTTTTCAGAAAGCACTAAGATGAGTTAAATCTGAACATAGTTTGCTTTCTGAAAAATTTCTGGGATTTCCCCTTTGCGGTTTCTCTTCTTCCTCCTCTTTCTTTGCGTTTAAAAAAGGGCATAAAAAGCCTTGTCATAATTCGTTATGAATAAAAAGTGTGAGTTTAGCAATGGGCGAGGAGTTTTTCTAGAAAGAGGTGGTCTGCTTCTTCGAGAGTAAAGGGGAGGAGTTCGGCACGGATTTCATGGTCTTGAAGGATCGCTCTTTCATCGAGGTATCCTTTTTCAGATAAGAACTCTTTTAGGCTTTCCCGATCTTCAGCGCGCAATCCTTTTTTTCGATCATCTTTTATCTGTTTATCTTCGAGGAATTCAATCAATTTTCTTGCGTTCCGGTTGAGTTCTTGAGCTAGTTCCCAGATCCGATCAATAAAGGTTTTGCTTAAACCTCCCTCTGCTAAAATTTCTCGAGAAAGAGATTTTCCTCTTCCTCTCGTTTTTAAAACAAAAAACTGCTCTAACAATTGGCTTCGCGTATTTATCAGATGGGCGCTTTGAGGAAAGCCTTTTCCAATTTTTTCCGATTTTATGTGTTTTAAATTTCCATAAGTCTCAATTCCGCTAAGAAGCAATCGATAAAGATCTTGGGTATTCTCTACTAAATAATGGATGGATACCATTTCTAATGGGTCATCGATACGGAAGGAACTTAATTTCAGTTCTTTTACATATTCTTCAAAACTCTGATGGGAAGGTTTAACGGGCTGGGAACATTCATTCGGAAGGGGAAGAGGGGAGAAAAGGAAAGCTTGTTCTCCACGGATTTTAGCAAGATCAATCAGATGAGCATCAGGACACTGTTTTTTCCACCGCCATGCATCTTCAGGATTGCATGTCAGATAAAAAATTTGTCTTCCACTTTTTACAAGTTCTGCGACAACTTCTCCAACGGCATCGAATCGTTCCGGGTCAGTGTTTGCAA
>JABDHB010000024.1 GCA_013285775.1 Chlamydiota bacterium
TTTTAGGGATTTCAGGTGGGGTGATCACTGTCCCTGCCCTGTTTTTTCTGTTTAGGTATTTAAATCTACCTCAAGGGTATTTGATGCACTACGCCATTGGGACCTCCATGGCGGCGATGATCTTCAATTCTTTATCTGCCACCTATAGCCACCACAAAAGATCTTCTGTTCTCTGGCCCGTAATCAAAAAAATGTTATTAGGAATTGTCCTTGGATCCGTTGTTGGGGCTGTCATTGCTGATCATCTTTCAGGGACTATTCTAGAAATATTTTTTGGGGCTTTTGCTCTTTTAATAGGTATCTATTTTTTTAAACCTTCTACTCTCCATGAGGGAGACCATCGACTCCCCTCTTTCTTTCCACTTAATGCCATTAGCTTTGGAGTGAGCTTTCTAGCAAATATTTTAGGTATAGGGGGAGGCATTATTACCGTCCCTATTTTAATGGCTTTTAAAATGAGCGATAGAAAGGCAATTGGGAGTTCTTCTGCGATAACTCTTTGCATCACAACACTTGGCGCATTGTTATATCTTTATTTTGGAGAGGGCGTTGTAACGTTTCATTCCTCAATAGGATTTATTTATCTACCAGCATTTTTTGTGATCGCTGTAACTACTTTTTTTTCAGCGCCCTATGGGGTAAAGCTTGCCCATCAACTCCCCTCTTCTATTATTAGAAAAATTTTTGCTTGCGCCCTGATTTTAACGGGACTAGTAATGATTTTTTCTAAATAATTTCTTCTATATCTTTTATTGTTTGACCAACGTTATAATCTTCCCTATGAATGAACCAATTAAAGCTTTTTCCTTCTATCGCTTAACCGATGTTAATTCTGGAAGCTATAAAAATGTTTGCGTTCCTGCTGGCGAACAAGTTCCCTCTAGTTCAAATCAGACTGTTAAAGAAGTTCATATTGCAAAACCTCCTAAGTCGATCTCTTTTGCCTCAAGATATAAAGAATTAATTGTCGATGCAGGCTGGTGGAACATTTTTCTTGGAGCCTTCCAAATTGGCCTTGCTCTATATTGTTTTTTTGAAGTTGCCGTAGAAAAAGAACTTGCGGAAAAATATTTAGACAATCTGTTAGATCCTCAAGTGTCTTCTCCGGAAGCTTTTTTTGAACTCCTTGAAACAACCAACCATATCACAGGGAAAAATCCAGAGATCACTCAAGCAATTAAACGCTCTTCCATCTTAATGCAATCAGCCTTCTCCCCTGAGAAAGATCGGGAAAGTATTGCAAGCGTGTTAAGTGAAGATTTTGCAACACCCGGAGAAAAATATCTTCCTACAGGGTATTATGTGGGATCAAGATTTGTTCCTATGATTTTAGGAATCGAGCTTAAAAAAGATGCACACGGTGCAGATCACTTTATCATCAAAGAATATTCCCTTGCCTCTCAAGAGATCGAATTTAAAAAATCTATCTATAAAGAATACTCTTTACCTAAAAGAATGCTCGCAAGCCTTCTTTTAAGCCTTTCCCATCTCTCTCATAAAGGGCATGACAACCAACAAAGAACAGATGCTACCAAGCAAAAAACAGCGTTTCTTCAACAGGGCGCAGACGTAGCAGCTGCTATGAATGCTGCAAGAGAAAGGATGGAAGAAGCAGATCCTGCAGCTCCACGCAGTGCAAAAAGAGGAGATCCAAACAAAGCCACTCCTATTGTGGAAACTTTGATTGTAGCAAGTGGAGGAGTAGTCAAAGATGTATCCCAACTGCGCAAAGTGAAGCCCTCTTCAGACCCCATCTCGCTGATCCTTCAGTGTCCCCTTTTTGCTACTGATGAAAAACCTGTGTTTTTGCTCCATATGGCAAACCATATGTTAAATGCTGTTTTACAAAATGAAGTCCTTCTAGACAGCAAAAAAAAGGAAATTTATTTAAATACTCTTTTCCAAAAGCTTGCCACTTTAGAGAAAAAACTCGAAAAAGCTTTTGGCAAAGAAGCAGCAACCTCTGTTTGTCAAACTCTTAAGGGGAAAATTGGGCAAAAGGCAGCAAGAGCATCGAAAAATTTAGTCCGCAAAAAAGAGCGTTTAAGAAAAGAGGCTTTCGACAAGTCTGTAAGTAGTAAAGAGATCCGTCTTCGCTGGGAAAAACCGAAAGAAGAGGATACGATTAAAAAAACGGGTGCAAAAGAGGTTAAAATCCATGAGGTTCCAGGGTTTACCGATCTTCAAGCTGCCTTTAATTTAGGCGCGCTCCAAAAGCTGTGTGGAGCTGCAAACTCCTGTCTTGATCGAAAAGAATATCTCAATGCCTGGAAAATCTCTCAGCATACGCTGCACGCTCTTCCTTCCATTGAAAATGTAGAGGCTTTGCTCCAAAATCATACCGATGATCAGCTCAATGAGATTTCGCTCCACCTCGAGCAAATCTCCCACTATCTGCTGGAAGCGAAATTAAAGCTTGGACAGACAAGACTCCATACAAACGAAGTTCTTGATACGATCAATTGTAGCGCCCTCCTCATCAGCATTATGCGCGCCCGCGTTACACAACTTGGAGTCCATAAATACTCTGTGCAATTTATACATGATCTTATTATGAGCCTAGGCGTACGAGCCTTTGATAATCTTGATATCAGAGGAGCATTGCATGTATTGGGAATAAGACAAGAAAATATAGCTGAAATGCGGGCGCAGATTCAAACAATCCAGCAACCTTTTTTCGATACATTAAACGAAGAGCTTACAAAGCTTGAAAAGAGAAAACCTCATCTAGAAGCAATTACTGTAGAACTGCAAAATTTTGAACAGATAGACAGAATTGATCTTATTAAGATTCGCAATGAGATTGCCCAAATCAAAGCAACAGTTGCTGACACCGATACCAAACGTTTTGACTTAGCGCTTAAGAGGTATGAACGAGACGATGCTGCGATGGCTATCCTTCGAGTGGAAGCTGCAAAACCTTTTGATCCGGTTGTAGTCAGCGCGATGCAATACCAGCTTGAAATTATGGAGCTCGATGGCTCTGATGTTGATAGTATGCTGGATCAGTTTGAAGCTTACAGGATCATACATGAGCACTTGCCTCTTCTTGAAGAAAAACCTTTACAAACAATTGAAATCATCTCCAAAAAGTTACTTATTTGGGGACATGAAAACTGGGACCTTAACACTTGCAAATACTGGATTGACCAGATCCAAAAAGGAAAGTTCCAAGGTGACATCAACACATACTTTGAAAGGGTAAGAACACATCTTCAAACTCTCAATCTGCAACAAATCCCTGTTCAAGACATTCGTAATGCCCTCCAGCAATTACAAGTAAGAGAAAGCGACATTGCAGAAGTGAGACTAGAACTTGGAAAGTTCAATGACGGTTCAGTTAAGATCATGAAAAAACAGATCCAAGGCCTTGGAGTTCCCGATTCCTTGCATTTAGACAGACCTACGACGAACCAGGCTCACCTCAATGCAATGCGATTAAAAATCCCTTTGCTTGGAATTCAGCTTTCCACTCCGTATATGACTGGAATGATCGCAAAAGCGATGAGACTGACAAAAGAACAAGGGATGCTCCTTTCTGTTGAAAATTATACTGTGCCAATAGATAGATTTCGCCAATTTCTTTCGCGCGACCCGTTTCTTCCTCTAGAACTTTTCCCTGAAAATAAAGGGAAGATCAAACATCTTGTGACTTTTTTTGAAAAAGAAGCAGCTTCCCAAAGAAAAACGATTCTTCTTGAGCCTTCAGACATTTTACAACATATGGAGAACTTAGGGAAAAAAGCAGCTCATTTTATAGAACAAACCCTTGCAAAAGTGCAATATAACCTCGCAGAAAGTGCTCGAAAATCTGATCACGAAAAAGGTGAAGCTGCAAGAAGAGAAAGGCATCAAAAAACAAGAGGACAAGATGGCCCTCCTTTTATCCCAAGAGAATTTATAGAAGCGGAACCTTTTGTCGAAGAGCCTTTTGTGAGTCGTGATGAAGAGGAAAAAAAATGTCTTAAAGACCTTTTTAGAATCTTACAAGGATTTGAGAAAGGACCCAAAGCTGGTGACGACAGAGAATTAATGCTTGATCCAACGTATCAAGCTTTTGAAGCAGAGCGCCTTCCTTTAATGGAGCGAAGTGCTCTTATTCCTTCTGCCATGATCGATTTTAGAAGGCAATACATCGCCTCTCAAATCTTGCTTGATCCGCAACATTATCTTTTCCCTGCTATGAATGTCGCCGAAGCTGCCAACTACGCAGCATTTAATTTCATGGATGCAGCTATCAAGGGAAATAACGATACAGAAACAATGGTAGAAATTGCCACAGAAGCCTTTGAAAGAGATGTGAGAAGTAGGCTTAATACGTTAGATAGAATTGAATTTTCTGTGAGTGTTGTTTTTGCAGATTGCCCCACACTGAACCTTGTCGATCCAAAACACAAAGAAAATGCTACAGTAGCCTATTCCCATCATCCTATGAAAGTAGGCATGGTGAGTGAAACAGGGACCAGAAAAATTCACGCTCCTGCACACGGCGATCTTCCCGTTCCCATCTCTGCTTCTGCACTTGGAAGACCATCTGACAAATATACTAGACGAGAAGAGGATAGCGCAATCCCCGCTGATAAATACAGAGAAGCACGTGATTTTCCTGTTTTAGAAGCTGCAACAGACACAGAATATGCGTTAAGATCTCTCATGATTCTCGGAGAGGAACCATATGCAGCAGCTCCAACAGTTATTACTCAAATCCACCGATTCTTGCTGAATAATCAAGATTCAAAGCTTTTAGAAAAAGATGTGGTACAAAAAAGGATCGCGCAAGTTCTTTTCTTACCAGGTGTGTTAAGTTCTGCTATCCCACGTGAAATCCAAACTATAGGAAACGATTTAAACAGACTGATCAAAGAAGCTTTAGAAGAGAAAAGAATTTTCACTGCTGCCTTTTTACTCTTTCTCGTAAAAAAATTGAAAGAGCACGGTTTTCATGTGCAATCAGAAACAAACTACAAGAACGTCATGAAAAGCGCTCTTACTGTTTATGAGAATCACTCTCAATATGCCTCTCTTTGCCTCTTTTATTTAGATGCCTTTGAAGATCAGCCAGAAGCAAACCCCGATTTCTTTATCCGAGCCTACGACCAAGTCCTTTTTGCAGGTCCAAGTATTGCGCTCACCTTCCTCCAAGAAACTCTTTTGCCTAAAATTGAAGCCAATGCTCTTCATAAACTAGACAAACAAATACGAGATAGAGATCTTGTGCAAAAAGGGAATAGATCTCTTGTTTTACCAGGGAATATCACCAATAAACGGGTCTACAAAAACCTTTTTGGAAGTCACAAATTTAAAGCACAAAAAACAGCTTCAGATGGGGGCAATAAAGTCCGTTATACTTGGTCTGTAAATGGATTTGCCTTGGAAGCTTTTCACAATGAACAGGGAAATGTCACCCAATTTTATCTCATCATCGAAGGAAAAAAATATCTCCATACAGAAGTATTTCCTCAAACAGAGCGCCACATAGGAAAAACACTTGCTCACCATGGAATGTGGCAAAGGATGGATAAACCCTCTGTTGCGTATTTAATCGCAGATCTTGTGCAAAATAGTAAAAAAGAAGATTTTCTTGTCCTCTCTCTTGATACAACAAGAAAACGGTTATCTAGTGTAAAAACGTTTCGAGGAGAAACTCTCTATTTTGATGAAGATCTCATTCTTGTCCCTCATATCGGTTGTATCCACGAAAGTGATATTCTCCTCCTCAAAGACTATTTTTCTGTGAACCAGATCCAATTCTTGCACACCTCTGTTCATCTTGTGAAAACAAGTGAAGGAAACTGGCTTAGAAAGACAGGAGAGCCTGGATGGAAACTCTGGATAGAGAACACCTCTCCCCTTGTTGAAGATCTCCCCTGCTATAACGAATTTATGCTCCCCTTTATCCATGAAGAAAAAGGGAAAGAGTATGTGATTTTCCCTCATAAAATCACGCGCGAGCTTGCCTTTATTAAAAAACCTCACCACGAAGAGCCTCTTAGCGCACTTAAAATAAGCATCGATAAAAACCAAAAAACCACAGGAACGCACGCCTCTTTCCTCTATATGGCTTATGTCTATTTCACCAGAGGAAATACCACAAAAGCTCTTTATTTCTTGCAAGCTTGCAAAGAAAAAGGGGAATTTGTTGCAAGCGAAGGGGAAAGTTTCAAAAAAATCGCGAGCTGGTTCTTAGAACATCCATGCAATACGGGAAAAGCTCTTGCCTTCCAACTAAAATTAGAGCTCGTTGTTCGTGAAATCCAAAGAGAGCAATTTCACATCCCTGAATATATAGAAGATAAAAAACACTCCTATCAGCGCCATCTTGCTCATCTCCTTTCTTTATACAGAGAATATAGTACAATATACACAAAACTCCCCTTTGAGCTTTGTCTTACTCAAGAAGAGGTAGAAAAATACTCCTGGCTACATTTGGAATCTTTCCAACATCAGTTAAATAACATTGCTCCTCCACGCAGCACCAATACTCCTGTACAAGAAAACACCCTTTTTGAACCCATTAAAGGGCCCCACGAACTGCACCCAGAATTTATACCCCACTTAGCAGTGATGGGAGAGCCTCCTGAAGAAGAAGCAACCTTAGAAACATTGCGCAGTAAAAAAATCACCCTCTCAGAAGATCTTCTCATCCACTTTTGGACAATCTGGAGTGTAATTAAAAAAAAGGAGCTTGAAGTAAAAGATCTCTCCTTCCTTTTCTTAAAATCGCCTGATGACCTAACCGACCCAAAACTCAAAGCTCTTGTCTATGATGCGGCTAGACTTCTCTTAATGCAAACACGAGCGCAAATCGACGCCCCTCCCTATCTTGAAGTCCCCTACTTAAAGGTTCAGTTTAAAAGTCTCCTTCCTACGGGTTATCCAGAAGGGGCCTACAAATGGTCGATGCTTGCAAATGCAATGATCATAGCTTACCAAGGAATTACCACTGCAGCAACTGCAGGTCTTTTGGCGCAAATTACGTTGCCTATTATCCAAGTTTGCACTAAAGGTGTTGTAAGTCACTTTAACAATATAGATGACCCTTTTAACGCAAAATCTCAAGAAAAAGAAACAAACAAGCATAGAGAACTCGTAGCTAAAGAAACAGAAACACTTGAAAGAGCGCAGCTTCTCCAATCCATTTTCATTAAACCTGCAGATGGGATAAAACCCGCACTTCCCTCTGTAGACTTCCCTGAGCATTTCAATCCAGTCGATGAGACAAGACTTACCTCCTTAGAACAAAAAGCAGCGGAAGCAACCGAATTTTTCACAAAATCTCAAGGAGATGCAGAAACAAAATTAATGACCGAAACGGAAAATACTCGGATCATCAAAGGGATCTTGGAAGCTAAAACAGAGATGCAAGAAAACATCTCCCATATGCGCTTTATCGATACGTTTCACTTAAGTCCATTAAAAACCGATCTCCAAAAAACGGCAGAAAAACTTGGAGTGGAAAAACTAAAAGCAGAAATCTTAAAAGAAGCCAAAAAACCAGAGAATGCAAGAGCTCTTCATATCGAACTTTTTGCAGCTTCGAAAGAAGAATATGATGAAGCGATCCTTGAGCGAGTTCTTGATCTGTATGACGAAGGGGCTCTTTCTAACCTCGAACTGGTAAGCAAGGTCACAACCTTTCTTTATGTAGCAACAGCAAAACAACAGATTGACAAAGCACTTGGGATGATTGGGGAGATAGGATCAGACTGGCGTTCTGAAGAATATAAGAGTCGAAGCTACCAACTCTCTGCACAAATTGTCAAAGTAAAGGCGACCACCCGATATACAAATAATGGAGTGTTTCAAGATAGTCCAATCCATAGAGCGATTCTTGTCCACGAATATAGAGAAGGGATCATCCTCACAAAAGATCAGATTCGCCTGATCCAAACGATTAAAAACAAAGATCGCTCTCTTGAAGAGCTTCGGATGGGCCTTGGAAAGACGACAGTTATTTTCCCTCTTGTTGCAAGACTCATTGCAAGAGAAAGACAAAAAATAGCGGTCGTTCTTCTTACAGAAGAGCTCTTACTCCAGTGTAAAGACAAGATCGACAGACGTGCGTATATCTTCCAGTTTGATCGAAACACCCCGATAACCGTTGATAGTCTCGCCGATGAATACCTCACCCTTCTTCGTCTTAAACAAAAAGGAAGACCTGTCATCACAACAATTGAGCGGTTAGCAGCTCTGCGCAATAAAATCGTCGAAACAATCCGGAAGCTAGAGCCTCACCAAAATCTTGCACCAAACTCTCCGAAAGAACAGATCGGAGAAGCTACCGCAATTGCACATCAACTTGAATCAATGAGAAAGATTTATCTTCTCTTACGCGATCCTACAAAAACCATCCTGATTGCAGACGAGATCGACGAAATTTGCAGCATCAATTCAGAGAAAAACTACGCCGATGGAACGCAAACGCCGATTGGCGTGAATATTTTCCAAGCAGGAGAATTCCTCTTTACAACTCTCCTTAAAATGGAAAATCTCCACCGTTTACTAGACAAAGATGCCCTTGCAACCCTTTCTGATGGGGGGCTTACCAACGCTGCAGAAAAAATTGCAGAAAACTTGTATGCCAACAACGAGTTTTGGGAGTGGGTAGGGGTCGCTCGTGTGGCAGATTCTCAAGCTTTTGCACTCTACCTCTCAGGACAATCCCAAGAGTTACCAGAAGGATTTCCCAAAGACGCCCTAAAAGGGACCGCTGCAGAAAAAATTGATCGGATGAAACACTATCTCACAAAAACTTTTGTAACCATTTCGAAAAAAGCTGCAGGGATCGATTACGATCTCAATGGAGATGGGTTAACTGTTGTTCCTAAAAAAGAAGAAAGGGAGCTTCCCAATACGAAGTATGGGCAAGAAGCAGAACTTGTAGCCTTCCACTTCCTCCACTACATCAAAAAAGGACCTAGCAGAGAAGGATTTGAGAAAGTGATTGGCTCGATTGAAGCAGAAGCTGCTCGTGGTACAGAGACATGGAAAACCTATCTTAAAGCTCTTGGGGCAGAAGAAGCTATCCAATACGCAACTCTTTGCAAACCTGAAAACGTCCAGTTAAGAATGCAGTTCTTACGTTTCATCATCAAAGAAAAGCCCTTTATCCTCATGTTCGATAAGCAACTTGTCTGCCACGTACAAGACGTTGTCTTTGGAACAAACAGCCGGGGTGCGTCTGGTACAGTAAACCGATTTGCTCTTCTCAATCTTTTTGGACTTCCCCAAATTGCTCCAAGAAAAGTTACAGGAGAAACGATCTTAAAACTCAATCTCGATGATGAAGTGCAAATTTTCACAAACGTCCTCGATCAAATGTCAGAAATCGCAGGAAATCAAGGATACAATACCATTGTAAACCAAGCTTTCTCTATCCCTGGAAAAAATACGACCGACGTGATTGCACAATTAAGAAAGAGAAGCCGCCGCGAATACATTTTTGTCCATCCTGAGAAAA
Source organism: Chlamydiota bacterium (assembly GCA_013285775.1). Classification (GTDB taxonomy): domain Bacteria; phylum Chlamydiota; class Chlamydiia; order Chlamydiales; family Rhabdochlamydiaceae; genus JABDHB01. The sequence continues at coordinate 9,461 of JABDHB010000024.1, forward strand.
AGACCCATTACATCTGGTACCCTTATGCAGAGGAACCAGCCCCCTTTAACAAACACAAAAATGTGATCAACAAACAAAACTGCCTCTTCTATTTTGGTCCTGCAGATACACGGGGAGTAGACTTTGTTATCCCTCTCGGAAAATATGCCGCGGTCTTTTTAGGACCTACAACTACTCTCACCCAAAAAGAACAAGCAGAATGGAGACTTCGCGCTCTAGGAAGTGGCCAAAAGCCCAAATTCTTTATCCAAGAAGAGCACGCAGGTCGTATCCGTCCCAAAACAGGTGGCTCCCCTATCCAAGTAAAACACTTGATTGCAGACGTACGGGATCAAACCATTGTCGAAGAGAGCATGCAAAACTTTAAAGCAGCATCCTTCACACCTGTAGCCATTACTCGGGGAGAGGCTTCAGAAGCCATCTTCAAACCTAGAGGAAATATCAGAGGTCAAGCTCTTCTTTTAGGCATCAAAGCTGATTACACAAACTTCGCCGCAGTGGAAGAAGTGTTTATCCACTCTAAACGGATGGTTGAGCTTAACGATTACACCCCATCAAAGCCGATAGAAATTTTAGAGCGTTTAACGCAAATCTATGCGATGCAGCTCCAAAAAATTACCAACTATCTCGAGCAGAACCCTCCTGCACGAATTAAGCAGGCTTGGGAAAATGCTGTTGGAAGAATTGCCGATGAGATGGATGCCCTTGGTGTAAAACATAGCAAATATCTCAAAACTCACATGCAATACGCTGCAACCGACAGTGGAGAGCAGGTCCAAATCCAAGAGCAGCAAGAGATCCAGCAAGAAGAAGTAGAGCAGATCAAAATGAACACCTTATCTCTCATCAAAGGAGACAAAAGGCCAAAACGTGCATACACGCCGTTTGGGCTAAAAGATTTCGCCGAAGGGATATTGGAAGAGATATCGGAACGTTTTAGAATAAGGGGACTCCAGTTTTCTCATGACTTCAAACTTCTTAATAAAGAAATGCCCTCTACAGGTTCTCCAATGGGATATTTACTTGTTGGACAAAATGACCAAGGAGAGTTCACATCTGCTCTGATCTCTGACCTCGACTTCGAGTTTCATAATAAACAAGGAAGACTCCACGGGCCGAACTATTACCAAGTCACTACAGGGGGTCTAAGTTCTTATTACTACTGGCAGCCTGCTTCTCCTCAACGTCACTGGAATATAGGCGTCTACATGCTCCAAAACGGCACCTCAGAAGTGCATCTTGAAGGTGGAACAGACTTTTCTAACAATCCCACGTTTCTTCTTTATGCTGCCATTGCGAAGTTTCTCCAAGGATTTACCGTCTACTCCCCTCTTGAAAAAGAAGCTCTAAAAAACTGGTTTAAATCTCTGGGCTTCGCAGAAAAAGCATCAACAAAAAATTATATTGAATCTCGCCATGCTCCTGATGATCTCATGAAAGAGGTTGGAACATGGATGCAGTAAAAATTTACAATGTGAGGCCTTATGCCATATGCCATTTCTAACGGTTACTACAGGTATGTCCCTGACCCAACATATGAGGGTCCCTCCTATTGTGAGATTTTTGCAGAAACAATTGGAAAGGTGATCAAAGTAGTATTTCGAGCTCTGACAGAAATCGTTACCTTTGCTCTAGCGCTGATTGCCATTCCTATAGCATTTTGCTGCCAAAAGTGGATCATTAAAAAAATGATCGTGCCGGGTGTCGATAATCTAAGCTATATTGCCAATCCTGTGTATTTCAAGGCAGAGGACGACGTCGAATTAGAAGGGGTATTCCATGAGGGAACCAAAAACCCAAAAGTTGTAGTCATCTGCTGCGGAGGCAACCAAGAAACGGCTCAGACAGATAGTTATTCATTCATTAAAGAGATGGGGTATTCCGTTTTTTGTTATAACAGAAGAGGAGTAAGAAAAAGTGGACTTCAGGGGGAAATGCAAAAAGAGGCTACAGGAGAATACCCTAAAAGCGCGGGCGATTTACAAAAAGATGCGCGCGCAGCCCTAAACCATGTCGTAACAACTCACAAACCCCAACAATTGTTAGGATTTGGATATTCGATGGGAGGATTTGAAATCCTTTCAATTGCAAATGAAGCAAAAAAACAAAACCTTACAATGCCAGTTGTTCTAGATGCCCCGTTTACCTCGATTTCTGATGTTCCCCATGCAATAATTGATAAGCATGAGGATTATGAAAGAAAAGAGCTTACACCAGGACAAAAATTCTTAAAGAAATTTCATGATAGCGCTATCTTTCCTCGGCACAGTTTGAAGTTTTTTACAAGCACAGTGCTTGCCATCATCGGTTTTAGAGGGGTGAACAACGAAAACCTCCTAAAAAATGTAAAGGATCATTGTTGTGTGGTTACTCGTGAAAACGATAGCATCATTCACAAAAATGCGCGCCTCTCAACAGAGACAGCTGAGAGCTTTCCTTTAGGGCATAACGACTCAAAATCTTCTGATTTAAAGCGCTCAGTCCAAGAATTCTTTCATAAATACGCTCCACAAGGAGATCGATCATGAGTCAAGTAGCCATTGCCCCAGCACAAAAACAGTCAGCCTGTTTGCAGAGAATAGAGGGCACGATGTTCATTGCTGCAGGTGTTACGACAATTGCCCTACTTGTGATTGCAGCCTTAGGTTTGGCAGGAAAATTTCCTTACCCTGACGTATTTCCTCACACTGTTATTGCTTTAAGCGGCGGAGCATTCACCTTTATGCTAGCTTCCTCCGCTGCAGCTGGCACACTAAAAAATCGGGAAAATCAGGTTGCACTCATTGCTGTAGCCATGCTCGTAGCTACAGCCGCAACTCTTGGAGGATTGGGAATTGGAAAGATTCTCACTATCCCACAAATCAGCAAAGGTCTTTTAGTGGTCGTTTGCGCAGGAATTGTCCCTGCAGCCCTTATTTCCTGCATGGGTAAACACATACAGGACAGAAATAACCCGGAATATTGGAGGACCTACTAATGTCAGCTGCCGCACCTGTTGTTCCCTCTATTTCTTCTGAAGTTAGAGCGAGTTGTTCAAAATTTTGGCATAATCATAAATTCGAAACTATGCTGCAGGTTATTTCTGGACTTGCCGCCTCTGCTTTAATGATCATTGCCTTCATGGGCATTAAAGGCTCTATTTCCGATCTCTCCACCTTAGCTCCCACTGTAATTGCCCTTTCTGGACTCTCTTTCCTGACTTCTATTGCTGGAGGAAGGTTTAAAGGACAAAAAGAAGCGTTTATCATTACAGCTCTTTTCGTATCTGTCGTCATCACCTTAGGGGTCTTAGGGGTATTGGGGTTTGTCACATTCAAACACATCAGTATCGGCTATCTCTGCGGCATCCTTGGCACAGTCGTCCTCCCTTGCATCGTTTGCCTCATTCACGCACACCGTCAATGTTCTTAGTCGCCAGTTCCTGGCTCAGATGTAAGACGTACGATTTCCGTGGGTTCCTCACATTCGTTCGTCACACCACGGCTAACAACTGCCATCGCTTCGCGATTGACAACCGCTTTGCGGTTAAGAACGGCATCTGATTTTGTTAACCTGAGTTTTGGGTTTAATCCTGAGCGAATTAAACCCAAAACTCAGGTGATTACGTCCGATCATCGGCGAAAATAGAGG
>JABDHB010000025.1 GCA_013285775.1 Chlamydiota bacterium
GGCTAGCTCTTTTTCAGAAATCCCCACCTTTATCGTTTTTTGCATGTGTTCGTACCCCTTCCAAAGAAGAGCGGCGCTTTCTTTCATGAGGGCTATCTCTTCTTTGTCTTTAATAAGACGAAGAGCTCTTGTGGGAGAGGAAATAGGGATGAGCTTAACCTTAGGAAATTTTTTCGTTAAACTCGAAAATCTTGAATAAGTAATTGTATCGCTATCAAACCCCAATTTTTTCACAGTCCCTAGAGAAAACTCTCCTATGAGAGAAACTTTGGTGGGGCTATTTTCTCGAGCTACCTGGATATATCTTCCATCTACATAAAGATGGACCTCTTTTGAACTTACGATAAGAGTACCACAAGAAAAATGAAGTCCTGTTAAATAGAAAAGATCGACCGGATCCTCTATCATGCAAGCATCGCATCCCATCTCTTTTAGATGGTCTTGGAGTTTTTTAATTCTTGAAGAGTTTTTCGATCTCATCTGTATTTAAACCTGTCATTATGGGTTTCCCCTCTGGGCAAATGGAGGGCTCTTTGCACTTCATTAGCTCTTTGTAGAGAGATACACCTTCTTGTAGCATAAATCCTTTTTTATATACAAAACAGCTCATTCTTAGATCTGGTTTTTGAATAAAATCTCCAATGCAATTTTCATCTAAAAAATTAGGGATCGCATCAACAATAAAACTATGAGGGGTTGCCTGATGTAGTTCAAATCCCATTTCCATTAGTTCTTTCAAGCGTTCATCATCAATAATAAACGGCAAAGAGACCGGAAATAGCAATCTTTGCGTAGAGGGCTTTTCCTTTTGTTTCATCTGTTCGAAAAAAATCCTTTTTTGCGCAAGATGAAGATCAACAAACATCAATTTTTCTTTTTGAATAATTAAAAACCGGTAATAAATCCCCACAAAATGGGTGTTATCAATAGGAAGCTTCTCTTCAATAAAATCAGGAGGCTCTTCTTTAAAAGAAAACGAGGTCGGATAAGAGGTTGGAGTAAACGTAGGAAGCTGTATAGAAATATTGGTTTTTCTTTGCAACCCTGTGTTAATCGCAGTACGGATTGCCTCTTTAATTTTTGCTTCCTCTGCTAATCTTACCTCTTTTTTCTGAGGATGAACATTCGCATCAATAAGGTCTTCAGGAAGGGAAAAATGGAGAACAAAAGCTGGGTGACGCATCTCATCAATGTACGTGCCATACCCATCTTTTACCGCAAAGGAAATGGGAGGGCAAACAACTGCTCTTTGATTAATAAAAATATACTGTCCTGTCCTATTGGGTCTAGAAAAGGAAGGAGCTCCAATATAGCCTCTAGCCATCTCGAAATCCACCTTCACCATTGACGAGAAAAACTCTTCCCCTAAAATTTTTCTTATTCTCTCTTCCAAACTAGAAGGGGAATCATTAAAATTGATATGAGGATAAGCAAGAGCAAGAAGGTTGATTACTTTTAAGATTTCGCCTGCTGATTGGCTTTCCCCTTTTTGGAATTTTTTTCGCGCAGGAACATTATAAAACAAGGAGCGGACCTCAATAGTTGTCCCTCTTCTTCTAGGAGCTGGTTTTACAGACAAGATCCTTCCCCCTTCTATCTCTACACAAACTCCAATATCTCCTGTAGAAGTAGTGATTGTCATTTTGGAAATTGCAGCAATGGAAGCAAGCGCTTCTCCCCTAAATCCCATTGTCTTTAAAGAGAATAAATCATCAGCCGTACGAATTTTCGAAGTAGCGTAACGCTCTATGCTTAAAATAGCATCATCCTTACTCATTCCCACCCCATCGTCACTCACAACAATCTTTGCAAAACCTCCACCCGTAATTTCAATTTGAATGTTTTTAGCTTTTGCATCTATTGCATTCTCTCCGAGCTCCTTAACAACCGATGCAGGATTTTCAATCACTTCCCCTGCGGCAATCTGGTTAATTGTGTGTTCAGAAAGTGTGCGAATGATGGACATACTTCTCCCTTTTGTCTATGCTAATAATATATGCCAACCCTTGCTATTGCAACATCCATTGTAAAAAAACTGAAGACAGCTGGCCATATTGCCTATTTTGCGGGTGGCTGGGTAAGAGATTTATGCCTTCAAAAACCCTCAGACGATATCGACATAGCAACGAGCGCATCAGTTGAAGAGGTGCAAGCCCTTTTTTCAAAAACGATCCCTGTAGGCGTCGCCTTTGGTATTGTCATTGTCGTCGAAAACGGTCATCAATTTGAAGTGGCAACCTTCCGAAAAGATCGGGGATATACCGATGGTAGACGGCCTACCGGAATTGAAAGAACAACGCCGGAAGAAGATGCGACAAGAAGAGATTTTACGATCAATGGAATGTTTTTTGACCCCATAGAAAACAAACTTTTAGATTACGTAAACGGGCAAGAAGATATTCAGCGAAAAATCATCCGAGCCATCGGCGATCCCCGCGAAAGATTTTTAGAAGATAGACTCCGGATGATGCGCGCTATCCGCTATTCAACCCGCTTTGATTTTTCCATTGAAAAAAAAACAGAAGAGGCAATTCTTGCCCAAGCTCACACACTCCTTCCGGCAGTTGCAATGGAACGGGTCTGGCAAGAATTTAAAAAAATGTCCCAGTTTGCCCATTTTGATACAGGCCTTATCATCCTCCAAAAACTCGGTCTTCTGTCTACTATCTTCCCAGGTCTTAAAAATATCGAAATCGAGCCTCTCGTAAAACCGATTCCAGACTTCCCAAAAGATGCGCCGCCGATCAGCGAACTCCTCCAACTCTTCCCCAACTACACGCCAGCTCAAATCGAATCTCTTTGCAGCTACCTAAAACTTTCGAAAGAAGAAAAAACCTTTGCTCTGTTCCTCCATGAAGCCAAAAAAATCACCACCTTAGAACCCGTTGACTGGGCAAAATTCTACGCAAATCACTACAGTGAGATCTGTCTAAAAATCATCGCTGCAAATCTACCTGCAGATGAGCGTGCAGCTTTTCTTCATAAACATCTTCTCCGTAGACAATCTCTAGAAAACCACATCCTCCGGATCCAATCTCACACACCCCTCATCACCTCAGATGATCTCCTCAACGCCGGCATCCCTCCTGGTAAACAAATGGGCCTCCTCCTCAGAGAAGCAGAGCGCCTCTCCATCAACGAAAACCTCGAAGACAAAGCCACAATACTCAAAAGGATTTTATCTCATTAACCGTCTAGTAGGTTGAGAACCAGGCAGCACTAGAGGCTTGATGGATTTTAAACTAGGAGTTTTAAATTCTTTTGCGATCGCCTGCATATCAAACCCGCGAAAGGTGTCTCGAAAGACTTGGTTTCCAATGTTTAATTTTTCAAGAATCATCAAACGAATACACAATTCTGTTGTCGGATTAATCTTTGCAGATTTATTTTTGGTTTTTTCCCAGTTCAATACAGCTACATGAGTAACACCAAATTGCTTACCAAAAGCTTCCAGAGTCATTTCAAAATAAACGCGAATAAAATGGACTTCATTCCCCGTAATCGAACCTGTCTTATGACTCAATTCTAAAAGTACTTCTTTTTGAAGTTTATTTAAATCAATTGCTGGAGTCCAAACACCGCGCTTTTCGACCAAAGGAACATTTTCTAAAGCTACAGGAAATCCCAATCCCTCATAAATATACTTTTTTATTATTTTCTTTTTCATAAAATGTCCCTAAATCTATTTTATCTCAATTACGGTAATAATTAGCATTTCGTGTTCATCAAATGCAATAGCAATTCGCACATCTTTTCGGTCAATTGTCAAACCGCGTATGGCATAAGTCCAATCATCATACTCTGGCTTATATTCATCTTTCCTTTTCTCATGATACCCATTTCTTAATACATAAAGCACTTCTGTTACAGTAATCTTTCGCTCATTTTTTCTTTTAATCGCGTGAGAAGTATCATAATATCGTCCTGAATGGATACATTCATTCACTTTCACTAGGACATTAGCTATTTTCAAAGGTCTTTTCACAAAGCTCTAACCATAGAAACAATTTATGAAATTGTAATTCACTTACAATTTTAAAGCAACAAACATTAAAAAGATTTTATGGCGATAAGGGCGATGTCGTCATCTTCACGGGAGATGCGAGAGAGGAGAGTATCGACGAGAGTTTGTGGAGAGAGATCTTTGTTTTCATGGATGGCGGCGATGAGAGCTTCTTTTCCAAACATTTTGCCATTGTCTAAGCGAGCTTCGATGACCCCGTCTGTAAACAGGATGAGGAGATCCTCACGCTCAAGTTTGATGCGAGAGGTTTGTAATGAGGTAAAAGGAATGGTACCTAGCGCGATGCCTGGAGTTGAAAGTTCGATCACTTGGCCTTCTCGGAAAAGGAGAGCATGTGGGTGTCCACAAGAGAAATATTCGAGGGTGTGGGAATGATGGTCGTAACGACCAACCCAGGCTGTGACGAAAGACCCAGTATCACCTGTGTCTTCACAAAAGAGATTGTTGGTAGAAATGATTGATTCTTCTAAGGAAACAGAAGAAAAGCTTCTTAGCATGCTCCGAACCTGTAAGGAATAAAGACATGCCCCCACCCCTTTGCCAGATGCATCAGCAATGGTGATGTGAAGTTGCTTGCCATGAACAAAAAGGTCATAAAAATCACCCCCTACTTGCTTAGCAAAGTGGATGCCAGCTCCTGTTTCCACTCCAGGGGCTGAAGGGAGTTTTTTAGGAAAAAGACTTTTTTGAATTTCGTGACCAATATGGAGCTCGCTTACCGAATCCATCGCTTTATTAAAATGAGCTCCTAAAATATTTATTTCAAATCCCAGTTTATCCGAGGTATATCTGGCGGAGAGATCCCCTTTTTCCACTTCAGCAATCACTCCATCTAACTCTCTGAGCGGCTTTGCCATACGCCTGACTAAAATAGTTGTTATACTGCCTCCAAAAATAATAACAGCAAGGAAAAAAGCCAGAAGATGCCACAAAACATGACGCGGAGCATCTGTTACAGTCACATAACTTGCATAGATAATAACGGGTACAATGAGAAGGGCTAAACAAATGACAAATACCCTTAATACTAAGGAACGTTTTACCTTGGTAGAGAAATTAAAATATGTCATAATCCTAAACGTGAAAATTACAAGTCTTCAAAATCCGATTGTTAAACATCTTGTCACTTTGAGAAAAGAGAAAAGCTATAGGCATGAGCATAAAACCGTGCTCATCAGCGGAAAAAAAGTGATTGAAGAATTAAAAAACCTGGCCTTTAAAACGTTAATTATCGAGGAAGGAAATACCTTTCCCTACAAAGCTGAGCAGGTATTTTTTGTTACAAAAGAAATTTTGCAAAAAATCACAGGGCTCGCATCCCCAGAGCCTATTGCCGCAGAAATTGCGTTGCCAAAAGAGGGCAGCTTAAACGGAAAAAAACGGGTTTTAGCCTTAGATGGAATATCAGACCCGGGAAACATGGGAACCCTCCTGCGCTCTGCCCTCGCCCTTGGATGGGAAGGGGTTTTCATTACAAATAATAGCGTCGATCCTTTCAACGATAAGTCTATGCGCGCGGCAAAAGGAGCTTGTTTTCATCTTCCTATTATCCAAGGCTCCTGGGAGGATCTCTGCGCATTGATTGAGAAAAACAAGTTCCATGCTTATGTAGCAGATCTTAACGGGGAAAATTTTAAAACTATCAAAGTTTCCTCTCCTTTTATCCTCATTCTTGGAAACGAATCTCATGGGGTAACGAAAAATGCATTTACCTCTGTTTCCATTCCTATGCATCCATCGATGGAATCACTCAATGTAGCTAGTGCGGGAGCTATCCTCATGGCTTGCTTATGAACGAATACGAAAAATACTATTCAGAGACCAAAAAAGACTTTCGAAAAGAAAGAAAACATCTTCAATCTAAAGACCGCTCCAAATACAAAAAAACAGATCAGGACAAGATCAAGAAAAAAGAGGCGCAAGAAGGAGATTTTACAAGAGGGCGAGTCCTTTCAATCACCCTTCAAGGGATCCTTGTTGATGCAGCTGGAGTGCAATATATCTGTTCTCTTAAAGGAGCGTTAAAAAAAGAAAATACTCAGCTTAAAAATCTCGTTGCCGTAGGAGATTCTGTCCTTTTTTCCCCGTTAGAACATAATCATGGCTCTATTGTATTTATTGAAGAGAGGAAATCTATTTTATCTCGCGCTGACAATCTAGCGAGAAAAAAAGAACAGCTCATTGCAGTAAACATTGACCAAGTTCTCATTACTGTTTCTGTCGTACTCCCCGTGTTAAAAAGTTTCATTGTTGACCGATATATTATAGCTGCACGTAAAGGCAATATGGAGCCGGTGATTATCGTGAATAAAATTGATCTTCTTTCTTCTTCGCCAGAAGAAAAAGAATTTTATGAAGAATTTGTGCGTGCATACAGAAATCTAAATATTTCCGTAATTCCTGTGAGCACAAAAACTCTTGAAGGAATGGAAGATTTGAAAAAAATCATGCAAGGGAAAACATCGGTTTTTTCTGGGCAATCTGGTACAGGAAAATCCTCTTTAATCAATGCTGTCTTGGGAAGCAGCTTTAAAGTAGGCGGAATTGTTGGAAGAACAAGCAAAGGCTCTCACACAACCACAACATCCCATCTTATTCCGTTAATGGAAGGGGGATTTTGTATCGACACCCCAGGGATCCGGAGCTTTGGCATTTGGGAACTAACAAAGGAAGATATCCAAAACTACTTTTCAGAATTTTTAGACTTTCCTTGTAAATATCTCGACTGCTCCCATTTGAATGAGCATGATTGTGGAGTCAAGATTGCAGTAGAAGAAAATAAACTTTCTCCTTTACGCTATGCCTCATATGTTGCATTAATGGAAAGTCTTGATCAAAAACATTACAACCGATGATAAAAGATTATGCCTAACATTCAATCTATTCACGCTATTGAAATTCTAGATTCTCGCGGCAACCCTACCATCAAAGTTTGCGTAACAACCGATGATGGATTTACCGGAAAAGCATCTGTTCCCTCCGGCGCATCCACAGGAGAGCATGAGGCATTAGAGCTTAGAGACAACGACAAAAAAAGATATTTTGGTAAAGGAGTCACTCAAGCAGTTGCAAATGTTCAGGGACCTATTGCAACCCTCTTAAAAGGAGAGTGCGTTCTAAACCAAGCTCATCTAGACCAAATGTTAATCGAAGCAGATGGAACCCCAAATAAAGGGAAATTCGGCGCTAACGCCATTCTTGGGACATCCCTTGCCATTGCAAGAGCTGCGGCCCTCTCTAAAAAACTCCCCCTTTACCGCTATCTTGGCGGATGCGATGCTCATATTCTTCCCATTCCCATGATGAACATCATCAATGGAGGCGCTCATGCAGATAACAATTTAGCATTTCAAGAATTCATGATCCGCCCAATTGGCGCACCTTCTTTTGCAGAAGCTCTTCGCTGGGGTGTAGAAACATTTCAAACTCTAAAAAAACTCCTCCAAGAAAAAGGACTTGGAACTTCTGTTGGCGACGAAGGGGGATTTGCACCTAATCTTTCTTCAAATGAAGAAGCACTTGACCTCATTATACTAGCCATCGAAAAAGCAGGCTTCAAACCTAAAAAAGAGATCACAATTGCCCTTGATCTCGCAGCCTCTGAATTCTATAAATCCCATAAATACATTGATCGCTCGACAAAAGAGCACATCGATTATCTCGCATCTCTTTGTTCCCAATATCCGATCGATTCGATTGAAGATGGTCTTGATCAAAACGACTGGCAAGGATGGAAACTCTTTACGGAAAAAATGAACGATAAAATCCAAATTGTCGGTGATGATATCTTTGTTACAAATCCTCTTTTTTTAAAAAAAGCGATTCAAGAAAAAGTGGGAAACGCCATCCTCATTAAGCTCAATCAAATTGGCACGCTCACAGAAACCTTAAATACCATCCAACTCGCCAAAGACAACGGTTACAAAACCATTATCTCCCACAGATCTGGTGAAACAGAAGACACTTTCATCGCAGATCTTGCAGTTGCAACAAATGCCGGCCAAATCAAAACCGGCTCCCTCTGCCGCTCTGACAGAGTCACCAAGTACAACCGCCTCCTCGAAATCGAGCACGAACTGACTAAGAATTAAGGAGTTGGCTGAAATAGGGGGCAAATAACGCCAGATTTTGGCTATTTTAGGCTGCTTGCTAAGTAGAATGTGGGTTCAAAAGAGATTAAAGTGGTATGAGCTGTGAGGGGTTTCATGGGGGTACCTGTAGAACAGATGCGCAAGTCACCGATGGTGTGGCCGATTTTGGCGACAAAATCTCCTTGGGTCACGTAAGAGATAAATGGAGGTGAATCTTTTAGGGTTCGCCACAATTCGTAGTTTTTGAGAGAGAGACCAGGCATGTTGAAGGCAATAGCAGAAGAGAGGAGGTCTTTTTCAAAAAGGAGGGTATAAGCTGCAAGAGCTCCTCCTAAGCTAAAGCCCAAAACTTGCGTTTTTTTCCCTGTTTTTTCTAGCCAAGCATGGATTTTGGGTTGCGCCTTTCTAAAAGCAGAGAAGCCAGGTCCCTTGAAATCAAGATCACTTAAAATGGATCCCCAGCCTCTAAAAGAAAATTCTGTTCCTCTATAAATGAGTAATGGGGGCGCTTCGGGGTTATTTTTTGGGATAAGACCGAAGGCAGGCATTCCGTGCCAAAGATCAAAAAGGGTATCTACAGTATAAGTGATCAGCAGACCATTTTCTGATGGGATAGGAATTTCCATTTTTTCTTTTAGATCGCGATAAGCTAAGACTTTTGTGAGAATCTCGTTTGTTGCGTGCATCCGAAGCTCCTTTCCAAGCTTTTCATGAATCACTTTTAATATATTTATCGTGATATCTATATCCTGTTTATGAGGGGTGAATTTGCCTACAAGAGGATGAACTTCAGAAAAATACCCATAATGCTGAACAAAATTGGGACATTCTTTGACGGTATTATAATACGTTTTAAGGTCGTGGGAAGGATAAGTGAGAACATTTGCTGGGAAAAAGAATCCATAAGCATTATCAAGCTTCTCCAAGGTTTTTGTTCGAAGAGAACAGGGACTAACGATTAGGGAACAGGTGATGAAGTGCGTCGTAAAATTCTTCTTTAATGATTTGAGGAGAGTAGGAGACAGTTTCATCTTGAGCATTAAAAAGAGAGAGGATTTTAAGTTCTTTGGATTTAAAAATCTGGTGTTCATCTGAAAACCGCGCTGTCATTTTATATTTTCCATTATGGATAAAAAATTCATAAGGGGTTCTACTTGCATTATACCGGGCAGCAACGAGAAAAGGGAAGCTTCTTTTCATAAAAATAGAATTTCCTTGATATAACGAGGGCTCGAATTTTTTGCCTTGAATACAGTGTAAAATAGACGGGAAAATATCTACATGGGAGGTCATCTCAGTTGCAACTACAGGGGGATTTTTTCCCATCTTGTAATATAAGGGCACATGAGTTTGAGCTTTTGATAGATTGGATGCATGAAAGAGGTATCCTTGATCATAAAATTCTTCCCCATGATCTCCTGTAAAGATCACAATGGCATCTTTCGGTATTCTTTTGTGCACCTTACCAAAAAGATAATCTATATGGTGAATAGCATTCCGATAGCTATTCTTAATTTTCCCAAGATCTTCTTGAGAAAGGGCAGCTTTTAAATAATTAATCCCATCAGAACAAGGTTTGAATAATGTCCCTTTCTCTCTTGGCCAATCATAACTAAAGTGGGTAGATTCTAGGAAAACTACAAAAACATTGCCATCTATACTCTTGGATTTTTTTATTGTTTTGCAAAGCTCTTTAATATTATCAGCATCACTTTTATACACAGGTGTTTCCTCATCATGTGGGAAATAATGAGACGTGTCTAAAAACTGCTTATCTTCTCCAAAAATTACCTTATCCATTTCATAGTAGCGAAGACAAGAAGAAGTATAGAGATTGATTTTGTACCCAAGATTTTTCAGAACTTGTAACGGAGGAGCACCCTTAGCATCTGTAGACCAATAAAAGGGGAGTTTCGAATGAAAGATCGAAAACCAAGAAAGTTGTGTGGCATTTGCATTGGAAAGTGCAAGATCAAAAGAAATGTTATCTTTTTTGAATCGAGAAAGATTTGGAGCCACATCGGGTGTGATAAAATCTTCTCTTAAACTCTCGACGACAAAAAGAAAAACAGGAGGTTTTTTCTTTAAAGGCAAAGCATTTGTAACAAGCGCCTCTTTTATAGGTTTAAGAGGAGAGTTTAATACGACAGAATTGAGCTTGGGAGAAAAAAAAGTCGCTTTCCAAGGAAGAGCTTTTTCATGAGAAGCATCCTTCTGCACATTGCCGTAGCTGATGCCCCAAATGTCCCATAAAAAAAGACAAATAAAACCAACACAGAGAGTTGTAGCTCCTATGCTATAAGAGATTAAAAGGGGCTTTTCTGAAACTTTTCTTTGAGTAAATTGGAAAAAACCCACCCCAAATACAAGAAAAATAAGACCGACAACGCCACCTGTAATCCAAGAGCTAATCGAGACATTGCTCGCATAAAGCATTTCGATAAAATTATTAGGGCTTTCTTGGGGCAAAAAATCGAGAACATACCAGATCGACATATCCATTATTCTAATAAGAGGGAAATCAACCACCTGTGCTAAGAAAAGCACAAACGTGAATACAATAAATACAGATGTTAAAAATCTAGGAAGATAAGAAGAAATCACCCCTCCAATGAGAATCAGTCCTATAATTTGCAAAAAACACTGAGTAATGGAATAGACAACAAAAAAGAATTTCGTGCTTAAGGATCCATGATCTATAAGCAAAATATGCATCGCATGAATCAAACTTAAAAAGACAAAAAGAAAACCAAAGTAGAAGTAATTGACCTTTATCCTACCAATGCACGACTGTAGCGAAGACTCAGATAAATTAGACATCTTAATTTATCTATTAAAATATTCTATATTATATGGTCAACAGAAACTTAAGAAGACCTTCCCAGTCTTTGTTATCAATGTAGATTTGTAAATTCTCCTGATTCACAGTTAGATGATGAGAAAATTCTGGAAGATGGGGACGAAGGTTATCCCTAACAGCTTCTTCCATCATCCTGCCAGAAAAACCACGGACAAATCCGTTCCATTTAAAACTACTTTTTTTGATCTGCTGCATACATTGTTTAAGGTAGGGATCGGCGAAAATATATCCCACAAATCTTAAAGGGTGAACATGGTTTATTTTTTTTCCTTTCTTCTTAAGCGTTTTTTTCTCCAAGCCTAATTGCAAAAGATTTTTCTCCGCCATTGTGGATACAATTCTTCTAATCGCCTTTTGTTCCCAATCTTCAAGAGGGGTCTTGAAAAACGACTCTACTGATTCTGAGACCTTTTCAGCATGATTTACCTGTATGTGTCCAGGAATCGTAACAACAACTGCTAACAAACATGCTATAATTGTGCTCATAACAAATACTTAACAAGACCTTCCCAGTCCTTTTTATTTATATATTCGTACACTTTATTCTCATTAACTCTTAGCATTGCTGCAAACCCTGGAACGTAAGAATTTAAATTGCCCCGATGATGCTCTTCATGCATTCTTTCGCCAAAACCCTCGACAAAAGAGTGCCATTTGAAAATGCTCTTTTTGATTTCATTCATACATTTTTTGAGATAAGGATCGTTAAAAGTATATCCAATAAATCTCAAAGGATGGACATGCCGTATCTTTTTGCCTTTTTTCTCCATCGTCTTTTTTTCGAGGGCTAGTTGAAAGACATTCTTCTCCGCCATCGTGCTAATGATTTTGTGGATCGTCTTCATTTCCCAATCGACAAGAGGAAGTTGGTAAAAGAGATCATTGCCACCATTTTGTTGAAAGTAAGCGGAAAAAAGGCTTTCCATATCTTTACTGCAAAAATCTCCTACAGCTTCAATATCTATAGCTTGAGATCCAACTACTTGTGCACAATTGGCAATAAAAGGCTCAATTTGATCTATATTTTCTGGACCAAATTGGAGAACGTGGGAAGATATCTTAATATATCCTCTATCAGGAATTGCTCGATTCTCTTCAATACGTATAGAAGCGTGTGTCATTCCAAGCAAAACAAGAAAGAAACAGGTAAAAAGGGGGATCATTTTTTTCTCCTTACAAAGAAAACTGTTTAATTAAAATGCGATATCTTATGCAAGAATTAAAAATAATAATTTACAATAATCATTAAAATTATTTTTATAAGAATATGAGACACATTGTTTTCTTATTCGGCGCTGCAGAGAAAGGAGAGTTTTGCACTCCCTACCTTTGTAAGACACTCCCACAACTTGCGGATACCTTTGGTAACCCGCCAGAAGGGAGCCAAGGACTACTCTATGCAGTACAGACTTTACTCTACGAAAGAGAGCTGATTTATTATAGAGTAGAAGAAGAGGGATTTGCTAAAGATGATTATATGAAAGGGGTTAATCTTCTCAAAAAAAAAGAGATCCCCCT
>JABDHB010000026.1 GCA_013285775.1 Chlamydiota bacterium
CAAGGAGCCCTGTTTTGTTTGGGGATAATCGTTTACCAGGCCTCCGCTGACCGCTTCGGCCTGGCCTGTATCATTTTGGCCTTGCAGGCCTAAGAGTTCTTTCCTTCTTCAACTCATCGTTCATCACTTGCTATTTTGCTTCGGCAGCGGCGAGTTTTTTGTAGCCGAAGAAGAAGAGAGGAATGGAGAGAACGCAGTAGATAAACCAGTAGCTGCTGTCCCATTCCATAGAAAGTTTTCCATTTTCTGCAAAAAGAGCTTGTATTAGGCCAAGGATGAGGAAGTTGCTGGCTGAAAAAAGAACGAGGATGGGCAAGAATTGACTTTTTGTCTCCACCTGATCTTCTTGTGATTGGATCGGCATCTCAGGAGCTTTTGCTGAAACTTCTTTAAATGTCTCCTGGCTTGCCTTCCTTGTTGGCTCAGCTGGCATCTGAGGGGTAGAGGAAATAGAATAAGTGGGTTTCACTCCGTAGGGAGGCGCATAAAGGGAGGTCAAGCTGTCTTGTAAAGTTTGGCTTTTAAAAAGTTCTTGCGATGCTTCTTGGGGTGGTTCATGAAACTCAGCGCTGCAATAAGGGCATTCTTGCGCTTCTACAGGAACTCTTCCATCACATTGCGTACACATTTTTTGACGATCACTTGGCTTCATAGTTTACTTACCTCTTTCTACAATTTATGCCACTAGGGTACAATTTCATACAAAAGGAATCTTTTATGACAGAGAGACAAAAATTTGATATTGTAGTGATTGGTGGTGGCCCTGGTGGGTATGTAGCAGCAATAAAAGGCGCTCAACAAAAGAAATCGGTTTGCTTAATTGAAGAGAAAGATTTAGGGGGCACATGCTTAAATGTTGGGTGCATTCCTACAAAAACTCTCCTTGCTAATGCTGAAGTGATGCATAAAGTCAAAATGGCTTCTGAATTTGGCATTAATGTAGGCCCTATCTCCATTGATTATGCAAAAATGAAAAACAGAAAAGATGGGGTTGTCTCAAAAATCCGGAAAAGTCTAGAAGGTCTTTTACTTTCTAACGGAATGAAAATTCTTAAAGGTCATGCAGAATTTATCTCCCCTAACGAAATCAAAGTAAGAGGACAGGACAACCTCATTGTTGAAGCTGATAAAGTGATCATCGCAACAGGTTCTGCTCCACTTGATATCCCCGCATTTCCTTGTGATCACAAAAAAGTGTTTAACTCTTCTTCTATATTAGAGCTTACAGAACTTCCTAAAACACTGGCAATTATCGGCGGAGGCTACATTGGATGTGAGTTTGCCTCTCTTTTTGCTGCTCTCGGAGTTACCGTCATCATTTTAGAAGCACTTCCATCGATTGTTGCGTTTCAAGGCAAAGTAATTGCAGATACTTTAACAAAGGCATTTGTAAAACAAGGGATTCAAATTCAAACAGGGGTTTTTGTTGAAGGGATCGATGATACAGACTCTGGACTCTCTATCCGCTTAAAAGGGAAACTTTCTGTAAATTGCGATATGGCGCTTGTTTCTGTAGGAAGAAAAATCTGTTCCGATAACGTAGGACTTGAAAAGGCAGGAGTCAAAGTAGGAGAGAAGGGAATGATCCCTGTAAACGATAAAATGGAAACCTCTGTTCCTGGCATTTATGCTATTGGCGATGTTACGGGCAAATTTCTTCTAGCCCATGTGGCCTCTCATCAAGGGATCGTTGCTGCAGTCAATGCCACAGGAGGAGATGCCACCATGCATTATGAAGCAGTTCCTGCTGTTATTTTTACAACGCCAGAAATTGCCACTGTTGGATTAACTTTAGAACAAGCAGGAGACCGAGCAAAAGTAGGGAAATTTCCTTTCGCTGCTTTAGGAAAATCGACCGCTGCTATGGAAACTGAAGGGTTTGCAGAAATTGTGATCGATAAAAAAACAAAAGCAATTTTAGGAGCATCGGTTATTGGTCACGACGCAGCAAGCTTGATTTCTGAGATGGCACTTGCTATAGCTAATGAATTGACATTGGACTGTGTGACAGAAACCATTCATGCTCATCCTACCTTGCCTGAAAGCTGGCTCGAGGCGGCATTGATTGCAAATGATACTCCTGTCCATTTTCCCCCAAAAAGAGGATAAATGAAATTAAATATTTTGCCTGAAAATAAAGAGGAAGAAAAGCTTGGGAGGTTCCCCTCTTATCTTCATCGCCCCATTCCGAAAGGAGGCAATCTATTTAAGACAAACGCCATTTTAGAAAAATACGGAATGAACACTGTCTGTGAAGAGGCGAAATGTCCTAACAGAATGGAGTGCTATTCTAAACAAACAGCCACCTTCTTGGCCTTAGGAAAAGAATGCACAAGAAATTGTGGCTTTTGTTCTATCGATTTTTCTAAAGCACCCAAAGCTCCTGAAGAAGATGAACCTATACGCCTTGCTTTGTCTGTAAAAGAATTAGGCTTAAAGCACGTTGTGATTACCATGGTTGCACGAGATGATTTGCCAGATGGTGGAGCTTTGCAAATAGCAAAAATTGTTCGAGAAGTACGAGCCCAAAATGACAGCGTCACAATCGAACTTCTCACCTCTGATTTTGCAGGAAACTTTGACTCACTAGATCTCGTTTTAAACGAAAGACCAGAAATTTTTAATCACAACATTGAAACCGTTCGAGAACTCACTCCTCGCGTGAGACACAAGGCGACATATGAACGCACTCTCGCTCTCCTCTCTTACGTAAAAAAATCCAATAAAACCACATTTGTAAAATCGGGAATCATGGTGGGCCTAGGAGAGACTCCAGAACAAGTAAAAGAAACCATTTCCGACCTCCATCATGCAGGATGCGACATCATTACAATCGGTCACTACCTACAACCCGATCAAAAAAAACTCAGAGTGAAAGCCTTTATTCCTCCAGAACAATTTAAAGCCTACGAAGATTATGGCTACTCTCTTGGCGTAAAACACATGTACTGCGGCCCCTTTGTCCGATCTAGCTATAATGCTCATGAAATTTGGTATAAGAAATAGAGAATAAGAAAAAAGATCGGGCTCGGGCTCAAAATCCGGAAAGAGAAGAAAGTTTATCCTTTCCCCTCTTTCGAGCCCGCGTGCGAGCCCGAGCCCGATCTCCTTCTTTTAAGGATATAGATGGATACCAACAAAATTTGTATTATTGTTCTGAATTGGAATAATGCCAAAGACACCATCGAATGCCTCTCTTCTCTCCAAAAAATCACCTATCCCAATTTTACTATCCTTGTTGTTGACAATGGTTCTACAGATACCTCAATAGAATGTATCTCCCAGGCATTTCCACACATCCCTATTCTAAAAAATGGAACAAACTTAGGTTTTGCTGAAGGAAACAACCGTGGAATCCTTCATGCCATAGAAAAAGGAGCCGAGGCTTTCCTTATTTTGAATAATGATACGATTGTCCATCCTGATATTTTGCATGCCTTTCACGATGCTGCAACACAATATCCCAAAGCTGGAGTATTTGGAGCGAAGATTTTTTACTTCGATGATCCTGCTAAAGTTTGGTATGCAGGTGGCGATGTCGATCTTAACTGTTATGTTTGTGTTCATTCTGGATCAGACACTCAAAAAATCGAAGAAACAAACTACGCATGCGGCTGCGCTCTTTTTATCAAAAAAGAGGTGATTAAAAAAGTGGGGTTAATGGACCCGAGATTCTTCCTTCTATGGGAAGAAATTGACTGGTGCTGGCGCATACGGAAAGCTGGCTACCAATGCCTTTTTGTCCCGCAAGCGAAGGTGTGGCATAAGATCTCCTCTTCCTTTGAAGGAGGCTATAGAGGGGATAGCTGGAACTATTACTATTTCCGCAATAGACTCCTTTTCCTTAAGCTTCATTTCCCTTTTACCTCACGATTCAAGACAAGCATAAAAGAAATTTTATTCATTAAAGGAGCTAAGCTTCAGGGAGTTCGAGACTATTTTCTCGGAAGATTTGGCAAGAAACCTTGAGAGAGAATCAAAAAGACTGTATATAAAAAATTTTAATATACAGGAAAGAACGTCCTATGCTTCCAAAGGAGCTTTCAAATCTTGTGGTTAGCGTGGTCCTAGCCGGCGGACAGGGGACAAGACTTTTTCCCCTAACACAAGCACGTTGTAAACCCTCTGTTTCTTTTGGAGGCAATTATCGACTCATCGACATCCCTCTTTCTAACTCTCTAAATTCTCAAATCAATCGGATGTTTGTCATATCCCAATTTTTTGCCTCAGAACTTCAAGAACACATCTTCGATACTTTTAAACTCGATATGATTCATCCGGGCGGAATAGAAATGCTTTGTCCCGAAGAAACTCTTGATGGAATGAACCTCTTTAAAGGCACTGCAGACGCAGTTCGTAAAAATATAAAACACCTCCTTAAAACTCCTGCGGAATACTTTCTTATCTTATCAGGAGACCAGCTCTATAACATCGATTTTCGAGAAATGCTCCTTTTTGCCATAGAGAAAAAAGCAGGGCTTGTTATTGCTTCCCTCCCCGTAAAAGAGAGTGAAGCTAAAAGGATGGGGCTTCTTAAAACGGATAAACATAACCTCATAATAGACTTTATTGAAAAACCTCAAGAACCTCATATTCTAAAAGAATACCATCTCCCCTCGAAATCCACCCATTTTTTGGGCTCTATGGGAATCTATATTTTCCAAAAAGAAACTCTTCTCTCTCTAGTACAGGAAGAAGGAGATGATTTTGGTAAGCATCTTATCCCAAAACAGATCAAAAAGGGAAATACCTATGCCTTTATCTACGATGGTTACTGGGAAGATATCGGCACAATTGATGCTTTTTATCATGCAAATTTAGCTCTTCTCGATCGGAAAGAGGGAAGGCACCTCAACACTTATGACGAAACAAATCCCATATTTACAAAGCCCCGTTTTTCTCCAAGTCCACTCATTAAAGGAACCCAAATCACGGATTCTTATATCGGCCAAGGCTCGATTATTGAAGCAAAAGAGATCTCTCGAAGTGTTTTAGGGCTAAAAACAACTATTAGACAGGGAACAGTCATAAAAAATTCCATTTTCCTAGGAAATTCTATCATCGGAGAAAATACCATCATCGAAAAAGCCATTTTAGATGAAGGAGCTCATATTGGCAAAAACGTACAGCTAACCAATAAGAGTGGCCATCAAAAATACGATGGTGATGGAATTTATGTCCGCGATGGGATTATTGTAGTAACTGCGGACAAAAAAATCCCCGATAACTTCGTATTCTAGATATGGCTATTTGGACAATTTCTGATCTTCACTTATCTTTCGGTATTGAAAACAAGAGTATGGATCTCTTTGGACCCACTTGGAAAGATTATACTCATAAAATAGAAAGTCACTGGCGCTCACTAATTACAAACGACGACCTTGTGCTTATCGCAGGAGATATTTCTTGGGCGATGAATCTAGATGATGCCATGCCCGACTTAAACTGGATTGCTTCTCTCCCTGGCACAAAAGTGATCAGCAAAGGAAATCATGACTACTGGTGGCCCTCTGCAAGCAAACTTTCCAAAGCTTTGCCACCCTCTATAAAATTTGTGCAAAACAACGTGTTTAATTGGAATGGAGTTAGCATTGGAGGAACAAGACTCTGGGATTCAAGCGAATATTCCTTTGGAGAATTCATCGACTTTAAACCCGGCAAGCAAAAAGAAAAACCTCCCATTGACGTAGAAGTTGAGGAAAAAATATTTACCCGCGAATTAGAGCGACTAAAATACAGTCTAGGTCAGCTCGATCCTACTGCACATACACGCATTGCAATGGTCCACTATCCTCCTATTGGCAACGATCTTAAACCAACACGCGTTTCCACAATTCTCGAACACTACAAAATCGACTATTGCATTTTCGGCCACCTCCACAGCTTGAAACCAAATTTACAGCTATTTGGCGAAGCTCGTGGTGTTAAATACATGCTCACCTCCTGCGACTACCTAAATTTCATCCCCATAAAAATTCTCTAAGCTTTAGAAAGCGAATAAATAAGATCAACGCAAAGGCGCCAAGGCGCAAAAACGCAAAAAGAAATTAATAATTTATAAAATTCTTTTTGCGTTTTTGCGCCTTGGCGCCTTTGCGTTAATCTGCCTTACAACTAAAAATAATTGACCAAAAATTATTTTTTCGTAAGTGTGTAGAGATGAAAAAGAAAATCCATTTTGCTTTTTTCACCCTCCTTTTTTCAGGAATGGCGCTCGCAAGTATCTTGTATTTACTCTATGGCGATATCGCAGTACTCAATCCAAAAGGGATCATTGCATTAGAAGAAAGCAACCTAATAATCATAAGCACACTGCTCATGCTCATTGTTGTCATTCCAGTATTCATTCTAAGCTTTATCGTTGCCTGGAAATATAGAGCAGGTAACAAAAAAGCAAAATACGATCCCGACTGGGATCATAGCACACTTGCAGAATCGATCTGGTGGGGCGTTCCCTTCGCCATCGTCATTGTTCTTTCTATAATTACATGGAAAAGCAGCCACACACTAGACCCATTTAAACCTATTAAGGCAAGCACTAAGCCGATAACCATACAGGTCGTTGCCCTCCAATGGAAATGGCTATTTATTTATCCCGAACAAAATATTGCGACAGTGAATTTTTTTCAGTTTCCAGAAAAAACTCCTGTGAGTTTTGAAATAACCGCTGATGCTCCGATGAACTCCTTTTGGATTCCTCAACTCTCAGGCCAAGTTTTTGCTATGCCCGGGATGAAAACAAAATTACACCTTATGGCAGACGAAGTAGGCAGCTATCGAGGATCCTCTGCAAACATCAGCGGCAAAGGATTTGCCGGGATGACATTTGTAGCTAAATCTAGCACCCAAACAGATTTTGATACATGGGTAGAATCTGTAAAACAATCGCCCCATCTTCTAAGCCTCGATGCATATAAACAATTAGCAACACCCAGTGAAAATAATCCAGTAGCATCTTATGTCTTAACACGAGAAGATCTCTATAACTGGATAGTGATGAAATATATGATGCCAATGAAGGAATAATATGTTTGGAAAATTGACTTTTGATGCTCTACAACATGACCCTCTTCAAGATGGTGCTGGATTCTCCATGATCCTTGGCGGACTTCTTATTGTAGCTCTGATCACCTATTACAAAAAATGGACCTACCTCTGGAAAGAATGGATCACCTCCCTTGATCCAAAAAGAATTGGCGTGATGTATATCATTGTTGCCTTTGTCATGTTAATCAAAGGAGTTTCCGATGCGATCCTCATGCGCGCGCAACAATCGATTGCAATTAGTGAATCAGCGGGATTTTTAACCTCTGATCATTATCAGCAAATTTTCACTGCCCATGGCACCACCATGATCTTTTTTGTAGGGATGGCTGTGGTATTTGGAATGATGAATTTAGTGATTCCCTTGCAAATTGGAGCGCGCGATGTTGCTTACCCTTTTTTAAATTCTGTGGGTTTTTGGTTATTTGGAGCGGCGTCGGTTCTGATCCTTGTTTCTTTAGTTGTAGGAAATTTTAATGCAACAGGATGGCTCGGTTATCCACCACTTGCAGGAATAGAATACAGCCCAGGAGAAGGAGTTGATTATTGGATATGGATTTTACAGATCGCAGGAGTAGGAAGTCTCATTTCAGGAATTAACTTCTTAATCACAATCCTTAGAATGCGCTGCCCAGGGATGACTCTCATGAAAATGCCTCTATTTGTTTGGTGCTCTTTAGCTACCCTCATCCTCATTATCTTTGCCTTTCCTATTTTAACAGCTACCCTTGGATTGCTGAGTTTAGATCGTTATCTTGGAATGCATTTTTTCACAGCAGGTTTTGGTGGCAATCCCATGATGTACGTCAACCTTATTTGGGCGTGGGGACATCCAGAGGTTTACATCCTCGTTTTACCAGCCTTTGGAATTTTTTCAGAGGTGGTTGCCACTTTTTCTGAAAAACGGTTATTTGGTTACGCTTCCATGGTATGGGCAATTGTTGCCATTACGATCTTATCCTTTATCGTTTGGCTCCACCATTTCTTTACCATGGGGGCTGGAGCAAATGTAAATGCATTTTTTGGGATCATGACCATGCTTATTGCAGTTCCTACCGGAGTAAAAGTATTCAATTGGTTATTCACAATGTACCGAGGGAAAATCCACTTTACAACACCCATGCTCTGGTTTTTAGGATTTATAGCTACTTTTAGCGTGGGAGGCATGACAGGTGTTTTAATGTCCCTTCCTCCAATAGACTTTCAAGCCCACAACAGTCTATTTTTAGTAGCACATTTTCATTCAGTGATCATCGGTGGAGTGTTATTTGGTTTTTTTGCAGGTTTTGCTTATTGGTTCCCAAAAATTGTAGGTTTTAAGCTCAATGAACGGTTAGGAAAATACGCCTTTTGGTGTTGGCTTGTCGGATTTTTAACAGCCTTTTTGCCGTTATATATTTTAGGATTAATGGGAGCAACAAGACGGTTAGATCACTATGATCCCTCTACTGGTTGGCAACCATTATTTGTTATTGCAGCAGTAGGAGTTCTTTTAATTTCTTGCGGGATTGGTTTTCAAATTTTGCAAATTATTGTAAGCATTAAACAACGAAAACAAAATCTAGATACGACAGGTGATCCATGGAATGGAAGAACGCTTGAATGGTCTACTACATCTCCACCTCCACTTTATAATTTTGCAATCATCCCTGAAGTTCACGACCACGACCCCTTCTGGGCTACGAAACATGCAAAAAATAAGCAAGTGGCAGAGCCTCACTATGAACCAATCCACATGCCTAAAAACAGTTCCATTGGATTTTTTGTAGGGTTGTTTAGCCTCATTTTTGGTTTTGCAATCACGTGGCATATGATGGAAATTTCTGTTATAAGCCTCATTGCCGTTATGGCTTGCTTTGTTGTCCGTATATCTGAAAATGAAACCGATTATTACATACCCATAGAGGAAATAGAAAAATCATGACAGACACTGCCACAACGCATCACGATCCTCTCCAAGAAGCTTACACGAAAAACGTTTTCGGCTTTTGGGTGTATCTCATGACCGACTGCGTCCTCTTTGGAATTTTATTCGCTACGTATGCAGTCCTTCATAATAACACCTTTGGGGCCCCTTCAGGAAAAGATATTTTTGATCTTTCCTTTGTTTTGAAAGAAACAATTATCCTCTTAACTAGCAGCTTTACTTGCGGGCTTGCTATGATAGCAGCTCATCGCTTAGAAACAAAAAAAGTCATTGCTTGGTTTTGCGTTACATTTTTGTTAGGACTCTCTTTTGTCGTCTTGGAAGTAACTGAATTTGCCCATCTCGTAGATGTGGGAAATAGTTGGGAGAAAAGCGCCTTCCTATCTTCCTATTTTACTCTCGTAGGAACGCATGGACTCCATATTTCCGTTGGGCTATTTTGGATGATTGTTTTCATGGCTCAAATTGCGCGTAAGGGAATCACACTTGTAACTCTAAGAAGACTCACATGCTTAAGCATGTTTTGGCATTTCTTAGACGTCGTATGGATTTTTATATTCACCGTAGTCTACTTGATGGGAGTATCTTAACATGGACATACCAAAAGAATCGCTACACGGAACATTTAACTCCTATCTTCTCGGATTTATCTTATCACTTGTACTCACCTTAATTGCTTACTTCGCTGTAGCAGAACACTTGTTTACGGAAAAAGTATTGATCATAACCATTGTAGGGCTAGCCTTTACGCAAACAGTTGTTCAGCTTTTCTGCTTCTTCCATTTAGGCAAAGAAACCAAACCACGTTGGAACTTGCTTATTTTTCTCTCCATGGCATTCGTGATTGCAATCATCATTGGAGGCTCTCTTTGGATCATGTACAATCTAGATAGTCGCGTCATGTAAAGACATAAAAACTATTGCAGTGAACTAAACTTTTAAATAGACTCATCTTTTTAAAGGAGTGGTTATGTCAAAAAAATGGTGGAAGATTTCAGGATTGGTTGCAGGACTAGCAGCGATAAGTTTTTTTTCTTTTTTTCACTTTAGAGAAACGCCCCCTTTACTCAATAAGACGGAAGTTCTAGCGCAATTTTTTAAACTTCCTATTTATTTTGAAAAAAACGAAGGCCAAACAGATCCTAGCGTAAAATATTTAACCAGAGGAAAAAAATTTACAGCCTTTTTCACTCCTCAAGAAATTGTGATGGTCTTAGATCGAAATGAAAATGCTTCGGTAATTAAATTACAATTTCTCGGGGCTAATGAAGCTCTTGCACTGAAAGGGTCTGACGAGCTTGAAGGGAAAAGCAACTACTTTTTAGGCAATGATCCTGAAAAGTGGCGCACCAATATCTCTCAGTTTGGAAAAGTGTGCTATCAAGATTTGTACAAAGGGATCGATGCTGTTTTTTATGGTAACCCTTTCCAATTAGAATACGATCTTTGCGTTGCACCTGGTATTGATCCTCAAGAGATCAGATTTCAACTTCAAGGAGCTAAAGAGCTCTCTATTGATGAAGAAGGAAATCTTTGCATCCTCACAGAAACCATTCAAGAAATGCAAATGCAAAAACCTCTTATTTATCAGCTCATTAACAATGAAAAAGTACTCGTAGATGGAGGCTATACTCTACTTGCTACAAATGAGGTAGGTTTTGCCATCGGCGCTTATGACACGACCACACAACTTATTATCGACCCTCTTGTCTATTCTACCTACTTAGGTGGGTCATCATCTGATACCACAACAGGAATTGCCATCGATAGTAGCGGCAATGCTTATGTAACAGGCTATACTCCTTCTACCAATTTCCCCATAGTTGCGGGGTCATACGACCCCACCTATCCTGGTGGAGCTTTGGCATCTTTTATTACTAAACTAAATCCAACTGGTACAGCTCTTATTTACTCCACTTATTTAGGAGGGACTAATGGAACATCTCAGACCGTAGGAATTGCTCTCGACGGTAGTGATAATGCCTATGTCACAGGCAAAACCACTAGCACAACATTTCCAACAACCTCAGGAGCATTTCAAAGCATGCGGGAGGGACCTCAAGCCAGTTTTATTAGCAAACTAAATTCTTCAGGAGCAACCCTTACATACTCAACTTATTTCGGTTCAACAGCAGGTAGCGGCTCAGTTCTAGCATTCTGTATCGCAGTTGATGCAACAGAAAAAGCCTATATTGCTGGCAACTGTCTGACTGCAACTCTTCCGTTTACCCCGGGAGCTTATGACACAACCTCCCGTTCAGGAGGTGGTTTCGTTACCATAATAGATACCACAGCCGTTATGCCGTCCCTTGCTCTAAAGTATTCCACTTATTTAGGAGGTACTAACCAAACTGGACACATAACAGGAATTGCAATAGATAGTACAACTCCAGTTGCCAATGTTTATGTTGTAGGACAAACCAACTCTACAACTTTTCCTACCACAGCCGGTGCGTACCAAGGAGCTTATCCTACTGGATCACAAGCAGCTTTCATTAGTAAATTAAACCCTATAGGTGGCGGAACTTCAGACCTTGTTAATTCAACTTATTTTGGAGGCTCTACCGCTTTAAAATCTGTGAACCCTACCGGAATTGCCGTTGATAGTAGTGGTAACGCCTACATAACCGGCTTTACTAACCAACCTACCCTTCCGACAACTCCAGGAGCATACGCTACAACTTATCCAGGAGGAACCCAAAATGTCTTCATCTCCAAGATGACTTTACCGTCAGGAGGGGCCTCTTCTCTAGCCTATTCCACTTACTTAGGCGGAAGTTCCCAGGATGGAGCAACGGGAATTGTACTAGACAGCAGTGATAATGCTTATGTAACAGGATTCACTTCCTCCGCGAACTTTCCTACCACTGCAGGAGCCATCCAAACAACTCTTGCAAGCGATGCAACAAATGCTTTTGTCTCACAACTTAACCCCACAAACCCCGCAAGTTCCGCTCTTGTTTATTCAACCTTTTTGGGAGGCTCTGTAGATGATGAGGCAGCTGGTATTGCGATAGACGCTAGCAATAATATTTATATAGCTGGAATTGCTTTTTCTCCTGACTTTCCTACTACTTCTGGCGCTTTTCAAACATCCCTTGCGGGTACAAGTAATGCCTTTATTTCTAAACTTTCAACACCCTCTTCAACGGTCTCTCTTCTTCCTCCAAGTGTTTTAAAGGGGCAGCAAATAAACAACAGATTTGCAACACAATCAGAGCTAGTGAACGTTATTAAATTGGCACCGCCAACTAGCGGAACTACACCTACAAGCTACCGTATTTATCGAGATGCTGCATTGACTATATTAGCAGGCACTCTGCCAACTCCCAAAGGCTCCTTAGTCTTTAAAGACCATAACAGGCAAAAAAACGTAGTGTATACCTACTACATTATATCAGTTAGTAGCACAGGCGCTGTCTCAACTCCCGTAGTTGTTTCAGTAACACCAACCTAAACTTAGAGGTTG